>NZ_JAERVL010000037.1 GCF_016745835.1 Caldalkalibacillus salinus
ATACATACCGTCTAGGTATAGTACAGAATAGCGCTGTTTCAGTTGGCGTTGTTGCCAAGCTTGAATATCTTTCATCGCAACATCGGTGATGTTACAAACCGTTTCTTTTTGGTTTTATGTCCGTAAGTCTCGTGAATAAGAAACGGAAGATACATTGAACCGTCAACAAGCAGTTCTAATTGACCTTTGTGAGAAAAATCAATGGGAATATGAATTGTTTAAAGAAGTTGGTTCTTCACAAGAATATGACCGTCCACAATTACAAGAAATGTTGGAGAATATTAGAGCGTTCATGTATGACGGGATTGTAATTGCTGACCTTGACCGACTTTCAAGGAATACGGTTCACTTTGGACAAATTAAAGAAATTATTGTGAACAGTGGAGTAATAACAATCACACCAAGTAAAACATATGACTTCTCAAAAGATGATGATGATTTCATTAGTGACGTTCAAAGTGTTCTCTCGAAACAAGAGTACAAGACAATCAAAAGAAGACTTGTACGTGGGACAAGGCAATCCGCAAAGGACGGGAATTGGCTTGGTAAAAAGGCTCCCATTGGTTACAAATATAATCGTGATACAAAACGTTTAGAACCAAGTGAGGACGCTCATACGATCCAAAGAATGTTCCAAGAATACATTGGAGGAAAATCCACAAAAGATATTGCATACGACTTTGACCGTGAAGGAGTCACAACTAGTGTTGGAATGGTATGGACTCCTGCGGGTGTAACAAGAATGTTGAGTAATATTGTTTACGCTGGTCACTCCCTTTATGGACGAACCACACAAAAGAAAGTGAATGGAAAAAGAGTCGTGGAGAAAACAAGAGAAGAAGAACAAATTCTTGTTGAAAATACACATGAAGCATTGGTTTCTCAAGAGGATTATGATGAAGTCCAAAGGATCAAAAAACAACGTAACTCAAGGCCTGTTCCTCTCAAGTTAGGAAAGCACAAGTTTAGCTCTTAAAAGAAAAATTGGATCGAATGAAACTGTTCTTGAGCAATGGAGATGACATGGAGGAAAGAGAAGCCAACATGATTCTTCAAGAATTTGTGGAGACAATCATTTACACAAAAACAGATAAGGAAATGGAATTGAATATTATCATGAAGGACTTGAGTTGATTCTACTTGAGTCCTTTTTTGGTTATGTCTAAAACTCCAAATTATTACAATTGTGTGTTATATTTAAAGTTACTATATGGGGGTGTGACAATGGATTTCGAGATTTCTATTCCAACAGATAGTGAAGGGTACTTTTCGTTACAATGTCCACATTGCAAGGAGCGATTCAAAATTACTGCAGAGGACTTTGAAGATGATGACACAATCGAATTGTTTTGTCCTTCTTGTGGTTTAATAGCTGAGTGTTCAGATTTCTACCCAGAAGAAGTTATTGAACATGCTCAAACGATAGCACGCAATTATATGGAACAAGAAATCTACAATGTTTTCAAGAATGGAACAAAAGGTTCTGGTCTTACTTTTGAAGGGAAAAAGCCGAAAGAAGAAAAGCCAAAGTTTTTAATAGAAGATGAAGATTTGGAAGAAATTGAATTAGATTGTTGCGACAAGACCATTAAAGTAAAAATGAATCAAAAGATCGCTAACGTCTATTGTCCTTTTTGTGGGGTGAATTAAATGGAACAAGAGTTTAAATTAGATGAAAAAGAATGTAGAAAGTTATCGGTAAGTTTCCGAAGATTGGCAAGTAGGTTTATAAGGTCACATTTCCGTGAAGCGAATGACAATTTGGAAAGATTTTTACTCTTTATTGAAGAGAGTCCCGTAATATATGAATTTATTCAAGAAAATAATGTAGAACAATTTGATATTGAAGATTTAATTCGACGAAGGGGATATAATGATAAATTCAAATTGCCCGTTCGAGAATCTGAAGAAATTGCTTTCATTTACCAACTTCTAAAACATATCCAAGAAAACGACATTGATTATGTAGGTATATCAATGGGATATAATGACGGAAGAAAATTTCAGGAAGCGGTAGATAAATTTAATCACCAAGTGGTAAAACCACTAATTGATCACATTGTATCTTATTTAGAGGAGATGGCAATTGATATGGGATTAGATAGGAAATCGGGAACACAATTTAACATTAGGGACTTTAGAGGACAAATAAACCATGCGGAAGGACATGCTCAAATTAGTGCTAATCAGACTTACAATGAGACCAAGCTTGAAGAACTAAAGGACATTGCTCAAAAGTTTGCTCAAGCATTAATGGAAGATACGTCTGTTCCCGCTCAAGATAAAGAAGACACAGTGGAAATAGTTGAAGCTGCAGTTCAAGAAGTTGAGAGTGAGAAGCCGAAAAAGTTTATCCTTAAAACTGCAATTGAACAAGTTAAGAATGTAAAGGAAATTGCAACGACTGGAACCGCTGTTTACACCTTAGGTGATCAACTTTTAAATTTAATTCAATCATTTGTGTAACCGTCTAATCATGGCGGTTCTTTTTTTGTTCTAAACAAATATTGAAAACCTTGTGTTGTTCCATTGTTCTACATGTATTAATCATGTAGAGATACATAAATAGAAACTCATGTAATGACTCATGTTTTCTTTCTAGTATTAATCATGTAGTTTGTGACTTCTTTGAAGTCGTTTGCGAAGCAAACACATATACAGTTCATTTCCTTGTTCAACCTTGTTTTTATTCTATATATCAACATTAAGAATGACTTGTGACATTCATTGAATGTAAACACAGTTGAGAACGCATATTGTGTAAACACCTTACACAATTCTTTGAGAATGACAAAACGTTCTATGGCATGAGTGAAACGGCTGTACAAAACCAGATCTACATAGCACTCATCACGTATTGTTTATTAGTACTTGTTCAGCTAGAGACAAATGCAGAGCAGTCCCTGGGCACGCGCCACATGTTTATCTTTGGCAACGTCAATTCCAACAATGAGAGTTGACGGTGTGATTTGCGATATTCATGCTCAGTTGCATGGAAAAGAAAGTTTGGGAGCCATCTCCGATGGCTTGCTTGACGAAGACTTTCAAGTTGAGCTTGGGCTTGATTCCATTAGTGCTTCGCAACTATCTCGAAAGAATAATGAAGTAGATACATCACTGCTAGCAAAGTTGTTTCTTGAAGTTTTAGACCCTTTTGAAGTAATGGAAGACAAATATGAAGATATAAAGAAGGAATTGGCAAACTCACGGTCGCTCACCCTCCCATATCTCACCGGATTATGGTCCATACATTCCTTCGTCCTGCGTATCCATGAGGTGGAGGTCGGATATGCTCCTATGCTGGGTCATCTGCCCGTATGGAATATATAAGCTCCGACTCTGCACTATTGGTGTTTGTTGAGATTCTATTAAGTATTCAGAAGTGAATAATAAGTGGTTTGGGAGAATTAAGTTCCGAAAAAATAAACGAGCAAGAGGAGCACCTTAAACGTAGTCAACTGATGTCACTCTGGTCGGACTTACAATTTTGATACATTGTCATGAAGTCGGACAATATTTTCAGCTCTTGTTTCATTACAACATTCCTCTCTTTCGTGCTAACTCCAAGACCTCCTCAAGGTTGATCTCCATTGAAGTCAATTTGTCTTTCACGGTCTTGTCAAGATTGTCACTCACATTATAGGAATGTTTATTTCATTGAGGACGGTCATCATTCTTGAAAATCAATTGGGAACAGATTGTGTTACCACAATGGGTGTCCACAAGTCGCTCACACCGTTCAACTGAAAGCAAGAGGAGTCTTCAAGAACGAACTTGACATGACCGTTAAACAAGATAATGACCTGTATGACCTTGAGAAAGCAAGAAAGCAAGTCATTGATATGGATATTGACTCTCTTGAATAGGGAGTCTTTTTTGCGTTGGTTCTCAAGCCAATAGAGAAAATGAAAGGAGAGTCATTCATGTTACTTTTATTAGTTTGCCAATTACTAATGATCGTAAATTCTTCACGTCAAAACAAAATTGTTTTTGACTTTGTATTATCACGCAAACAAAGGAGTTTATAAAATGAGAAGTCATATTTTTGAAATTGTGGTGAAACCCAATGAACATTCTATTGTGGAATTACCACTTCCAAGACCAATGAAAATAAAGGTCATCAAGAGAGAAGGAAGGCTTCACACGGAATTTTCTATGCTTCACATAAACGGGAAATTCAAGAATGTGAACCCTTCACGGGACTTGTTTATATTTGATAGGCCTGTTTTTGTAAGGGAGAACCTTTCCTTAAAAGTTCGGAACCGTGAACCATGTAGTGAAAAGATCACAATTGAAATTATGGGATATTAAGCACGGGGAACCTTCATTGGTTCTCCTCTTTTTTAATCTATTGAAGGAGGAATTTCATTTGAAAAATATTGTTTCATATACTTATAAAAATTTGGAGTTGGAGTTGTTCAAGACACTTAATAATGGGAGAGGGAATACGGTGGACATTCTTGAGATTGACCGAGACCAGAACGGAACCTATTCATTCACGTTGTTGGACAAATGCAATAAACAAGCAACCCTTCATTACTCCTTTGATTTGTTGGAGGGAATAGGTATTGAGGAGTTTGCTTCTATTTTAAGAGCGGATTTCAATAAAGTGGATAAGGAAACCTTTGTGGCTGACCGAGACAATTACAAGGAATTGAGTGAGGATGATTCACTTTGTTACATTGCAAAACGTTCCCTTCAATATTTCATGGAAGGTTATCCACTTTCACACATTCCTTCTTGTATAGGTTACAGGCCTATTGCATGTAGAAAAACACTCAAGTATTACAAGGATAATATTCCTCATGAAACAACGGTTCCTATACTGGACTTATACTGAAATTTATCACAATAAACAGGTTCTCTCTTTTGAGAGGACTTTTTTGTGGATAAAAAAGGAAAATGGAGTATTTTGTCGAAACTTATAAGAACACCTATATTTTAAGGGGATCAGAAATGATAAAGATAAAGAATCCATACAGTAAAAAGCGGTTCACACTAAAAGAAGAGGCACAAAAGAAATTCACAAGGATTGTTATTCCTTGGATAAACAAGATTCCACTTAAAGATGATTGGAATGCCAAGAGAAGATTCATTCCCCAATCTTTAAACAGAGTGAGAATTGATCTAGAATATCAAAAAAGAAGATTTAGAACTAATGATATACCAAAAGACGTACAAGTAAATTTGTTATCCATGAGAGTTGCAGAATATATCCCTATTGAAAATATTGACAAGCTAAATAAAGGTTTGAAGAGATTATTTAAAGTATTTAAGCCAAAGTGGTATACAAATGAAATTTCCCGAATAGATGATTTTTGTCGTGAAGTAAAACAGAGTATACATGGTAGTCGTTGGAGTTTGTTTGGTAATCTTGTAATAGATGAAAAGAGTGAATTAAATAATTATGTAAAGCAAATACGTGTCAATGGGACTCAAATCTCTTCTTCTTCAGTTATCATTGAATTTGTTATTGAACCATCAGATAACTATAAAAAGGCGTACAAGGAACTCATAGATAGAAATGTAGAAGAGGAAAAAATTCTTACTCCAAAATTAAAGCAATTCTTAACTCATTGGGGATCAAGAACTCCTTCAAATACTATGGCTAAGGAAAAAATGGTTGAGGATTTATTGTTGGAGTTAAAATGGAGAACTTTAAAGGAAATCAATAAATATTTTGACTTATATTTCTATGATAATAAGTTGATCCCTCCAAGCATAGAGGTTTACAAGATAAGTGAAATGTCTTGTAAATATAAATATGGGGAGGATGAAGATATAAATCAATTTTGGGATTCAATCGGAATGAGAGATTCTCATTATCATGAGATATCCAAAGAAGGACATTGGCAATTATTTGCTAACGAAAATGACTATCTATTAGATAGCTCTGTAAAACTTACTTGTAATGAAATAGTTCCCAAAAAAGAATTATATAATTCTATTGATTCCCAGATGGTCTTCTTTGTAGAAGAACTTGCACTGAATTTACTTCCTATGCTAGTTATGAGAAATTACACTCTTGGATTGAGTAAGAAAATTGCTGAACAACAAACAAGCACTTTTAAGTCAATAAAGAAAGCTAAACCAAAATACAAAAAGTTGATAAATATTAGATATGAACTTGAACAAAATCTTCAAATACTTAAACGCTTTAAAAATGAAATGGGAGAAAGTGAATTTGATTGGATGAAGGCAGAAATCTTGAGCGGTCTTAGAAATTTTGAGCCAGCAAGACCAAGGTTTCACAACAAGCCGTGGGGAGAAATGATTGTTGACAATACCAGTTATTTGATTGAGAGAACAGATTCACTGTCAAAGAACTTTGTTCAAATAATTGATGATACTGTTAGATTACTAGAAATTAAAACAAATAATTCATTACGAAAAAGAACGTTTTGGCTCACAATCTTCACAGTTATACTGTCAATTTTAGCGACTTTTATTGCTGCAACTTCATTGTATTTACAATTAAGTTCAGAGAATCAGCAAGAAATTAAGGATTCCCTTTCACCAATATTCAATTTATTTATGTGAGTTCTTCCAAAGTTGGAGGAACTTTTTCTAAGCACAAATGGAGGTTACAAATGAAACTATTAGAAGACATTGACTCTTACATTCAAGCAATGAAGGAAATTCAGGATTCAATAAACCAACTTCAAGGAGAAAAGTTCTTGAAGAATCACCAAAAGACCTTGCTCTTTAGTCTATTAGAGACAATCTCCAATGGAGTTTATGGTGATAAATACCGTAATACAGATAGATTCAAAAAATTCATCTTGGAGTTTTGTGAGTGGGAAGACGCAGAAAGAGTAAGTCTTCAACAATTATTTTTAGTTTTCAAGGAAGGACAACCGTCTCAAGAATTTCGTAATTTAAAGATACACGTACTCAATGGAATACAAGAGTACCCTCCTGCAAGTCCAGCTCCATTTAGTTGTGACTCAACTGTTGAAGAAATTAAAGCACTTATGCCAAAAGGAGTCACAACAATCAATGGTGTGGATATACACAACCTTACTCATGTAAACCTCTTGTGGAAATATCGAAATAGTTTAGTCCATGAAGCAAGATCAATTGGTTCTCAAGAATTGTTTGACCATACTGACTATCCTCATTATGTTCATTTCACAATGTTAGAAAAAGACGGGCAATGGGAAGTGTGGAAAATCTCTTATCCAGTCCAATTCTTTAACAATCTTATTGAAAAGGCATTGGTGAATGTAAGAGAAAAATTGATTGAAATAGAACATGATCCACGCAGTAATTATGACTTTGGTGAACTTTGGGTGAAATCTAAACAATTAAGGTAGGACAGGCGTTGTTGTATTCATGTTAAGGAAACTATTCGGGATCAAGAGTAATAATGAGAGTAAAAAACAAAACACACCAAAGAAAGAATCAAACTTTGATACTCAAGTGGATAGAAACCTCAAAGGAAAAGAGTTGGAGAGTCAAGGCAAGATTGATGAAGCAAAAGAATTGTATCTCCAGAACGTCAATGAAGGGTTTGAAGGAAACCACCCTTATGATCGACTTGCAATAATGTTTAGAAAAGAAAAAGCGTATGACAAGGAGATAGAGGTATTAGAGAAAGCAATAAATGTATTCGAGAAAAAAGTAAATAAACAAAGAGCGGATCGACAACCGAAGTTGGATCGCTTTAAAAAGAGACTTGAAGACGTGAAGGAAAAAGTATGACAATAAATTTTGAGGAACCGCTTTGGTTCCTCTCAGATTGTAGAAAAACCTCTTCTTTTTTTTGTTCACTTTTATTTTGAGATAGTTATTTTCCTAGGACTTCTAATATTACTTTGATACGTCACACATTCTTCTCAATGTTGTTACTCCGAATAGGACAATCTCAAGTCCTCATAAATTGTATGGAGGAGGAGACACATGGAGAAGACTATCATTGAGGAATACACGAACGGAAAAGAACAATTTGAAGAACATAAAGTTGAAGGTGTGGGAACGGTAAAAGTGTATGGAGAATTGAACGTGGAAAAGTTAGTTCAACGATTACTCAAAACAAAATACATGAACATATAATAAGGAAGCAAGGTGAGAACATGATTCTCTCCAATGCTTCCTTTTCTTTTTGTATATTGGTTGCATTTTAGAATTAATCTGTTTGCTGATCGTGGTGGCAGAATAAGAAGAACCGAGAATACGCTCAATAAATTTGCCAACTTCACGGGTACTCATACCACTTTGATACATTTTGATAATGGCTTCTTCGAGCCAACCATCACGACGTTGATAAGGAGCAAACAGTTGAGTTTGAAATTCACCTTGTCGGTCTCTCGGGATGGACAGATCTTCGATCTTGCCATACCTTGTGTCCAGTGACCGGTTATAGAATCCGTTTTTGCTGTTTGCAAGTTCGGGTCTTTCAACTTTCAAGTAGTTTTCTAATTCTTCTTTCATGATGAGTTCAAGTTTTTCTTGAACTAAAGATTTTAAGACTTTTTCTAGTTGATTTTTAATCTCGGAATTGTTTATACTCGATGACATAGGTAGGGACTACTCCTCTCTTATGGAATCTGCACAATCCCGAGGATACCCTACCTATTTTTTATTGAAAAGATGCTTACACAAAATATTTTACGTCATCTAGTTCGTGTCAATTTATAGTCAAAATTAAAAATAAATGGTCGAACATTATAATGTTATGCTAATATGACTGTGAGAAGCACTACACCTTGCCCAAATATTTCACGTGGTTCAGCATACGAAAATGGGGGTTACCATGGATATCATCTTTGACCTTTCTTGGAAAGTTTTTAACGTTTTACTCATCTTGCCTGTCATTTTCTTCCTTAGGTTGATCTTTAAAAAGAAAACACATTTTTATTTTGCCTTAACCCTTTTTTTAATAGTTACCGCTTTGTTTATTGTCAAGGCGAATTATACGACGTTTGAGGACGTCTATGCTGATAGTCTGAATGAGGATACGATGGTTGAAAGTGTGACGATCTTCATCAACGACCTCACAAATCATAAGCCTGAGCGGGAAGTGAGGACGAGGACGACGATAGAAGATACAGATGTCATCGCGCGTATTCTAGATGACCTATCAGGCTTAGAACTGAAAAACGACCCAGAGAACTATTCATTCTATAAAAAATATGCACTCGTTTTTACCGTTACAAATGAGGAGAAACATCATTTCTACCGGACGAATAAATTACACATAAACATAGATGAGCAACACCTTAATCGGTATAAAATCGTAAACGGCACAGATCATTTAAAAACCATCAAGCAACTCGTCGAAAGTGATGATATAGAGTGGAAGCAACACGGAGAATAACGGTTTGACCAGTCCTTAGGCCAAATCATCATTCGTTTGTCATTGTTATTATTGATTGTCTCCAGTCCACAAGGTAAAATATATAGTACATTCAAAGGAGTGGAACGACATTGTCATTCATAAAAAGAGTTTTCAATGAAATATTGGATTGGAGTAAAGCGATTATATTTGCTATTATTGTCACATTTCTTATCAGTGTCTTCCTGGTCCAACCCTACACCGTAGTAGGAAGTTCAATGGAGCCGACCTTTCAAGGGCAAGAATTGTTTGCTGAGGAGCCAGGCGATCGTGTTCTGATATTCAAGACACCGTTCCTATTAGGAGAGAGACCAGATTACTACGATATTGTTGTCATAGATCACCGTGTTGATTATGAAAGAACGGTGATGGATGACTTTATAGACAGTCCTATTGTACGATTAATTCAACAAAATGATGATCAAGAATTCTGGATTAAGCGCATCATTGGAAAGCCTGGAGACACTTTGGAGTACAAAGACGGTAAAATCTACCGTAACGGCCATGAGCTCAATGAGGACTATATCAAAGAGGATATGATCACCCCATTTGAAACGATAGAAGTGCCGGCAAATCATGTATATGTCATGGGCGACAACAGGAACAATAGCAAAGACAGTAGAGAGATAGGCCCCGTACCGATGCAAAATGTATTAGGCAAAGTCGTCCTAAGATTCTTCCCGTTTGACCGATTTAAATATTATCATTAATCTATGTAGCCATTAGTGTTCGTCATGATTCACATATCGACCGTGTTGTGGTATCGCAATACGGTCGAATTTTTTTACCAGCTTACTTAGGTTCTCAGTTAATTCCTGACCTGACATAGGCAAACCATGACCCGTAATGGCCGTTTTTGGATTCAGTGCTTGAAGTTTCGTAACCGAATCCCAAGCGGCTGGCCAGTCCGTTGTAAAGTACTTGGGCGGTCCGCTTATCGTCTTATCCTGTGTCAGTACATGATATAATGACTCCTGCTTGACGGTGACAAAAGCATCTCCGGCAATTAACACACCATCGTTTTGCCTGAAGTACGACACATGGCCAGGCGTGTGACCAGGCGTATGGACCCATTGCCAGTCTGGTAACTCGGGGAGCGTGTGGTCATCAGGTAAAGGTCTAAGGTATGCCCCTAAATTAACGGGTTTATTGGGGAATAGTCGGGATACCTTGGCCACCAGTCCACCATCTACACTCGGGTCTGGTTCTGGGTAGCTCTTTTCACCTGAAAGGTATGGACATTCCAAAGGATGAGCGTAAACTTGAACGTCCCAGTGTTTGATAAGGTCCACAATCGCACCCACGTGGTCGAAATGTCCGTGCGTGAGAAGGATGGCTTTAGGACGAGCACTTTGACCGAAGCGTGCTTCTGCAACTTGGATGATATGCTCAGCTGATTGAGGCATACCTGCATCTACGATAATAAAGTCATTCGTTCGCTGATCACCAATAAAACACAGATTAACGATTTGTACCGTTAAGCTTAGCACATCAGGTGCAACTTCGGTGATCTCACCATTTTCAATGGATGACGCAGGTATAAACCTATAATCTTCTCCGTAATTGATAGCTTCCTCTTTATTGATCGGCTCTTCTTGTTTCATGTCATGTTCCTTTCGTTATGTTCTGTTTTTATTTTTTTATCTTGTTATCTTGTTATGATTTTTATGCCCTAAGATGTGTGTAATCTAAAATCTTTTTATAAAATGTCAATATTGTACACCAAATGTGTCAATTTTGTTACTATTCGCAAAGCCATCGATTCAATATAATGAGATCAACCAAGTTGGTACAGGGTGGTGATGCGTTGTGAGTACACCTCTACAAACAGATAAAATGAAAGCGTATACACAAAGGGCGGCGTTCTCGCGTCGTCATAGGATCGTGAAGAACATATTGTCTTACGCCACCTTTGTTGGTCCGGCACTATTATTCTTTGCAGTGATTCAGATTGTGCCATTCATGATGGGTGTGTATTACTCTTTCACATCATGGAATGGCATAAGTGCAGTGACAGAATTTGTTGGATTGGAGAATTACAAGCGTATTTTCACGGATGATGAGCGCTTCTTCAACTCATTTGTCTTTACCACTAAATTTATGTTCGCTGCAGTGGTGATTAGTAACATGATCGGTTTATCTTTAGCGTTGATGTTAGATGCAGCGCTGAAAACAAAGAATATCTTGCGGACCGTTTTCTTTTTACCCAATGTCATAGGGGGACTACTTTTAGGTTTTATCTGGCAGTTTATCTTTGTAAGAGGCTTTGCAGCCGTGGGAGATATCACGAATCTTTCATTCTTCCAGCAACCCTGGCTAGGGGATGCGCAAACTGCTTTTTGGGGTATTGTGATCGTATTCTCATGGCAAATCAGTGGCTATATGATGGTCATTTATATTGCAGCATTACAAGGCATCGATCAATCCTTGCTAGACTCAGCAAAAATTGATGGCGCTAATGGTTTTCATATGCTCACCAAGATCATTATCCCACTGATTCTTCCTGCATTTACAATCTGTTTCTTTTTAACGATTTCAATGGCCTTTAAGATTTTTGATCTTAACCTTTCTCTAACTGGAGGCGGCCCATTTAACTCTACACAGTCTGTCGCAATCAACATTTACCAAGAGGCTTTTACTCAAAACAATTACGGGTTAGGAACAGCTAAATCAATCATTTTCTTCGTCGTAGTCGCCATCTTTACACTCGTACAGGTTATGATGACAAAGAAACGGGAGGTGGAGGCATAATGCGCAACAGATATACCAAAAGAACGTTTGTCCTAGAGCTTTTCACGATTCTTTTAGCCATTATCTTTCTAGTGCCCTTCTACTTTGTCGTTGTTAACTCTTTTAAGAGTTTTTCAGAGATACTGGTTGATGCAGCTGCTTTACCAAGCGAGTGGCTCCTGAGCAATTATGTTGAAGTATGGCAGGTGTTAGATTTTCCGACTGCCTTTCTCAATTCTCTGATTATTACCGTTTTTAGTATTATGGGCATTGTCGTCATAAGTTCAATGGCCGCTTGGAAAATGGTTAGAACACCGGGTAAGCTCAGCAACTTTCTGTTCATATTATTTGTCTCTGCTATGGTCGTGCCCTTTCAAGCGGTGATGATTCCACTCGTGAAACTTGGAGGAACATTGGGATTGATTAATAGTATTCCCGGTATCATTATCATGTATTTTGGTTTTGGGGTTCCTCTCTCACTGTTTCTATATCATGGCTTTGTTAAGTCAGTACCAGTTGAGGTAGAGGAGTCGGCGTATATTGATGGGTGTTCTCAGTTTGGCATCTTTTGGCGTATTGTGTTTCCACTCCTGAAGCCGATAACGGTCACAGTGATCATTTTAAATACGCTTTGGATTTGGAACGATTACTTACTGCCATTACTCGTCTTACAGGATACGTCTCTTAGGACGATTCCATTAGCGACAAGCTCCTTTTTTGCACAGTACACTAAGCAGTGGGATATGGGCCTAGCCGCTCTCATCCTGGGGATCGCACCGATTATCATGTTCTTCTTATTCTTACAAAGACATATTATTCAGGGCATCACGTCGGGGTCTATCAAATAATGAGATGACAAGCCAATGAACAACAAGATACAAGATCAAGTTTTGTAGCAGATGCTACAAACATCATGCGATAAAGCATAAAATTGATATTTGATTTTCACTATAAGGAGCTAATGCTTAAAGGTCATGAAATTCTTAGATATTCAAAGCATTTTGAAGAAAATCTTATTTTATAGAGGGAGGTCTTTTGCTGTGAAAAAATGGTTTGCACTGAGTTTAACGTTGGTACTAGTGGTGGGATTTGTGGCCGCATGTGCTCAAGAAGCGGATGAGTCAGCAAATGAAAGGACAGATGAGGATGTGGTCACACTCAACCTTTTCCAGTTTAAAGTTGAAATAAGAGATGAGTTACAAGCGATGTTAGATGAATTTGAAGCAGAGCATCCTGACATTAAAGTCGAGATGGAAACCGTCGGAGGCGGTGCGGACTATGGAGCTGCCTTGAGAGCGAAGTTTTCCTCAGAAGAAGCGCCGGATATTTTCAATAATGGTGGCTTTAATGAACTGCAATTGTGGAAAGAACACTTAGCTGACCTATCTGATGAGCCGTGGGTGGAGCACGTACTGCCCCTAGCCAAAGCACCGATGACGGATGAGGATGGTAAGATCTATGGAATGCCCCTTAATTTAGAGGGATACGGGTTTATTTATAACAAAGACCTTTTTGCTGAAGCGGGTATAGAAGAACCGCCTACAACGTTGTCTGAGCTAAAAGCGGCGGCAGAGAAGTTAGAAGAGGCGGGCATCACGCCTTTTGCTGCAGGCTATGGTGAATGGTGGGTGATTGGACAACACTTGCTCAACATCCCTTTTGCGCAACAAGAAGATACCGACGCCTTTATTGAAGGTTTAAATGAAGGAACTGAAACATTTGTTGGCAATGAACATTTCGAGAATTTCAAGGACGTCATCGATATGGAGATCGCTTATGGCAACTCTAACCCCATGACAACGGACTATAATACACAGGTCACTTTATTTGCCACAGGTGAAGCGGCCATGCTACAGCAAGGTAATTGGACAGAAAACATGATTTATGAGATCAATCCTGATATGAATATGGCTTTTTTACCTATTCATATTAATGACGAAGAAGAGTCTAACCGTCTTCCCGTAGGTGTGCCTAACAATTGGGTGATTAATAAAAACGCTGAACATATTGAAGAAGCGAAGCTATTACTAGATTGGATGGCTTCATCAGAAATAGGCCAGCGTTATATGACAGAAGAATTTGCCTTCATCCCTGCTTTTGATCATATTGAAGCGTCCGGATTAGGTGACCTTGGAGATTCAATTCAAGATTACTCTCTAGAAGGACGAACGATACCATGGACTTGGTTCAGGTGGCCGGACGGGGCGAGTCAAGATTTTGCTGCAGCGATCCAAGAATATGTAGCAGGTCAAATCACGTATAATGAGGTGCTGGAGAGTTTTCAATCCACTTGGGATAACTTGAAGGAAGAGTGATCCTTGATCCTTTTCCATAAAAAAGACAGAAAGCATGTCTATACTTAGATGTGCTTTCTATTTATACTTGAGGTATAAGGTTTCTTTAGGAGGCATTCGCATTGTTCAAGTTTGTGAGCATTAGAAATAAGCTGATTATCCTCCTCCTAGTGATCACCATCGTACCTTTTGGCAGTGCTATTATCGTCACTTATATGTATACAAAAGAATCCTTAACAGAACAATCCATACAAGAGAATATGAATTTGCTTTATCAAGGGAAAGAAAATATTGAAACGTATCTAAAAGATCTCAATCATTTTAACCTCTCATTGTATCACAATCATGATTTTATGAATTATTTGAAAATCAAGCATAAGGTGTCAGACTACGTGTCTATAGGGGCTGTTCATCGAGAGTTGCTTTCGCTCCTATACAGTGACGACCATATTAACAAAGCGTCGATGTGGATGGTGCGGAATGGAGAGTTATTCTCCGTTTCCAAGCGCTCGACACTCGTATACGAGGAACAGGTAGACAGAGTGACCATGACAAAGTATCTACGGGCTAAGGAAGCTCCCTCAGATATGTATACGGAACCCCTTGAGGATGATGAATCTTTTGTCATCTACCGTGCTTTTCGAGATACGCCTTTAGAAGAGGTGCTGGCCTATATTACCTTAGAGGTTGAAATTAAAAAAATTAATGAACTCAGTCAACGGCTGTACCATGAGGGTGAAGAGGAATTCTATATACTGACACCAGGTGGACACTTTATTTATCACTCTGAGGAGACAGACAAGGATTTGGCCACATCCTCCTGGATTACCACGCTACTGCAAACAGACAACATGAGCGGTCATATGACGTGGGAGGATGATACATTTCGGGGTGTGATCGCCTATGATACTGTGACAGACTATGCGGGCCAATGGTTGCTCGTCAAAAGGATACCTTATCACACACTATATCAAAGTGCTTATGGTGTGGCCCTTATTAATATTCTATTCGGTGTCGTGGGACTTGCACTGGTGATTTTGGCTACCTTTCTCGTTTCTTTTAGAATCACAAACCCTATTAGAGTACTCGTACAGAACATTAGGCAGGTGGAGCAAGGGACAATGCAAGTGGACTTTCATTCACTAGGGAACGATGAGATTGGCATATTAGGTCACCGTTTTAAGCGGATGGTGGAAAAAATACATGATTTGATTAACCGTGAATACAAATTGGAAATAGAAAATAAGACGAATCAATTGAAAGTCTTGCAGTCTCAAGTTAATCCTCACTTTCTATACAATACACTTCAATCCATTGGGACTAGAGCCCTCAAAAACCAAGTGCCAGAGATATATAAGTCGTTGACAGATCTTTCTCACCTTATGCGGTACAGTATGAACACGGAGGAACATATTGTCCCACTTAGTAAAGAAGTAGAGGTGGCCAAAGCGTATCTCCTTCTCCAAAAACAAAGGTTTGGTGATGATCTCTCATACGTGATCGATGCCGATGAGGATATGCTTGATGTTCAAGTGCCTAAAATGATTCTTCAACCGATCATAGAAAACTACTTTAAACACGGGTTTGATACGCGTGTAGAGCCTGCAAAAATAGAGATCCATTGTCGCCAAACGGGAGACTCAATTTTAATTAGCATCGAGGATAATGGCACCGGTGTTTCCGAAGAGCGTCTTCAAATGATACGACAGGATTTAAAGGGGGCATCCCATTCCGGCCATAGACACACAGGGATAGGGTTGAAGAATGTGTATACACGCTTACAACTCTATTATACTCATAAGGCGTCACTTATATTAGAAAATACAGATGTCGGAGGCTTCCGAGTGACCATGACATTCCCGCTAAAATTGGAGGATGGTACATATGAAAGCCATCATCATTGATGACGAAAAACATGTACGGGAAGGACTTCACTTATTAGCCGAGTGGGACGCAGTTGGTATACAAGAGGTGTTAGAAGCTTGTGATGGTCACGGGGCGATTCAGCTTATCAAGGAGCATCGGCCTGATATTATATTTACAGATATGCGTATGCCCCAACTAGACGGTGTCGCCCTATTAAACTGGCTACATGAGGCTAACATGGGGGCAAAAGTCATCGTGGTCAGTGGCTATGATGATTTCAAGTATACGAAACATGCGATCACCTGTGGTAGCTTTGATTATTTACTCAAACCGATCGATATGCATGAATTGAATACAACGTTGAGAAAAGCCGTTGAAGCCAAAAGGCTGGACGACAAGGATAAGCTAGATAACAGGAAAAGCGCATCATCAGACGAATTGTATCGCTTGCTAAGAGAAGCGTTAGGTAGACGAAGGTTGTCTGAGGAGACCATACACTTACTGAGACGCGAACAGGACCTAAATGTGGATCCATCTTTTTACCAATTAGCGGTGTTGTCTCTGACAACGTTCGCAGAACAAAAGCCCATGCACGGTCTAAAGGAAATGCCTTACGAGAAAGTGCTCTCTATATGTAACGACGTCTTACGGTCATTCACTGCAGGAATCGCCTTTCCTCACAATCGAGTGGAAGGAGAAGTGATTTTCTTCTTTGCTAAACCGCGTCATATAGACAGCATCGTACGTCAGGCGGTACACAACATCCATCGCAACTTGATGCTCAAGTGTTATGTTGGTGTTGGCCCCTCTGTCCATCGTTTAGATCATGCGTATGAGGGAGCCAAGGATGCTTTGTATAGAACGAATCTACTCGATGATGCACACCACACAAAAGCGTGTGTATGGTCGTCTCATGAAAACGCGACTAGCAAGACAGAAGAAGAGGTAATCCATTTACTTGATTACGCTGATGACATGAAATGGGCCATACAAAGTGGTCGGACGGAGCAAATAGATGCTATACTAGACGATATCTTTGCCACTTTCTCTGAGCAATCATACTTTTCACTTGAGCAACTTCGTGTGTGGGAGAAACAATTTGATATACTCAAAGAGCATTGGTTGAAGGAATGTGAACAAGGCGAGCAGGACGGATTATATCGAGGGACAGACTACTGGCACGCTGATGGCCGTTTCTCCTTTAAAGCTTTCCAAGAGGAAAAGAGAAAAGAGTTTAATAGTCTCATGGTATGTTTTTCTGATAGCGGTTTCAATAAGGAAAGAACATGCGTCCAGGACATTGAAGCGTATATCCGTCAGCATTATGAAAAGGATATCAAGCTACAAGACATAGCTGATCAATTCTTCTTGAGCAAAGAGTATATTTCCAGGAAGTTTAAACAAGTCTATCACAAAACCATGACAGATTATGTGAACAGTCTCCGTGTAGAAAAAGCAAAGGTGTTGCTCCAAAACCCTCATTACAAGATATATGAGGTGGCTGAAAAAGTCGGATATCAGAATGACAAATATTTCTCAAAGGTCTTTAAAAGATTGGAGGGTATGACCCCAAAGGCGTACCAAAATCAATACAATCAGGAGGGGAATCAATGTTAAACATTACCGTTTGGAATGAAAATCGCCATGAACAGAATAATCCTAAAGTACGTGACATATATCCCAATGGTATCCACGGTGCCATCGCCGGTTTTTTACAAGATGAGGGACTTAAGACCAGAACAGCTACCCTAGATGAAGAAGCACATGGACTTTCTGAACAAGTCCTGCAAGAGACAGACGTCCTGATATGGTGGGGGCATCTCGCCCATGACGAAGTCGACGATCTCATCGTGGAGAACATCAAGAAACGTGTCCTAGAGGGGATGGGCCTCATCGTGTTACATTCTGGTCATCACTCTAAAATCTTCCGCTCACTGATGGGAACAACGTGTGACCTGAAATGGCGGGAAGCGGATGAGACTGAGCGTGTGTGGGTAGTGGATCCCAGTCACCCCATTGTGGAAGGCATCGGAGAGTATATTGAATTGGAAAAAGAGGAGATGTATGGCGAGCATTTTGACATCCCTGCTCCCGATCAGCTGGTATTCCTAAGTTGGTTTGAAGGGGGAGAAGTATTTAGGAGTGGGTGTACATACCAGCGAGGACAAGGTAAAATTTTCTATTTTCGACCTGGACACGAAACTTACCCAACTTACCATCAACCCGATGTTCAACGCATCATCCAAAATGCAGTGCAGTGGGTAGCTCCAATTGAGCGCCCTGCACCTGTATACGGCAACGCTCAACCGATTGAGCACATTAAAGTCAAGCAACAAGATTAATGCGATCATACCATTAAAAGGGAGACATTCTAATTAAAAATGGATAATGGATAGGGGGAAAAGACGTGCTGAAAAAACCGATAGGCCTTCAGCTGTACACCTTAAGGAAGGAGTGCGAACAGGATTTTATTGGAACGTTAGAGAAGGTGGCAACGCTAGGATTTGAAGGCGTCGAGTTTGCTGGGTATTATGACCTCGAGGCGCAAACCTTAAAAAGTGTCCTTGAACATCTTGGAATGCAAGCGGTTGCCAGTCATATACCACTACATGAACTGGAGAAAAATCTAGATAAGGTCATCGCCTACCAACATGTCATCGGCAGTCGAAGAATGGTATGTCCTTATTTACCATCAGATAGGCGAACAGAAGAAGACTACCGACAACTGGTAGACTTACTCAATCGTATTGGGGAGACCTGTGACAGAGAGGGCATCACATTCTGTTACCACAACCACGACTTTGAACTTCGTCGTCTGTCAGACAACCGAACAGCGCTCGACATGTTGCTGGATGAAACAAACCCGGCTTATGTACATGCCGAACTGGACATCTTTTGGCTCAAGCGTGCAGGTCATGACCCCGTTCAGTGGATTAAAAAATATCAAGGACGTACCCCTTTGATTCACTTGAAAGATATGACATCAGATGCTGACGAAACCTTTGCTGAACTGGGGACAGGAGGAATAGACCTCCAAGGTGTTTTGAAGCAAGAGCCCAATGCTGGCGTTGAATGGTGGATTGTCGAACAAGATGTCTGTCAGCGCCCGGCACTAGAAAGTGTGGACATCAGTTTAAGATATTTGCATCACTTACGAGACTAGTTGAAAGCCATAGAAGGAGGTCATAATATGAGTAAATTAAAAGTAGGCGTAATCGGATGTGGGAGTATAGCTAAACATCGTCACTTACCAGAGTATCACCATAATCAAGAAGTAGAGATCGTGGCTCTCTGTGACATTGTACAAAGCCGTGTAAACGAACTAGCAGACGAATACGGGGCCCAAGCGTACACAGATTATCACACATTGCTAGCAGAAGCGGATGTGGATGCTGTGAGCGTGTGTACACCTAATGCCTTGCACGCGCCTGTCTCTATTGATGCCTTACAAGCGGGGAAACACGTTTTATGCGAGAAGCCCATGGCTACTTCGCGTGAAGAGGCTAAGAGGATGATTGAGACGGCCAAACAGTATGATAAAAAACTAATGATTGCACATAACCAGCGTTTTGTTCCCTCCCATCAAAAAGCGAAAACGTTTATTGAGCAGGGTGAACTGGGGAAAATATATAGCTTTAGAACTACCTTTGGTCATGGTGGACCTGAGGGTTGGAGTGCAGACGGTAAACATAGCTGGTTTTTTAAAAAAGATCAGGCGTACGTCGGCGCCATGGGGGATTTAGGGGTCCATAAAACAGACCTATTACGTTATCTACTAGGAGAAGAATTCGTTGAAGTGGGTGGATTCGTTGAAACCACGGCAAAGGAACATGCTGACGTTGATGACACAGCCGTGTGCGTATTAAAAACGGAAAGCAATGTTATTGGCACACTTGCAGCCAGTTGGTCATACGTGTCAAGCGAGGACAACTCTACCATAATCTATGGTGAGCGTGGCATTATGCGTTTAGAAGACGACCCTGTCCATTCTCTTGTCATTCAGTACAAAGACGGTGAGGTGCTTAAGTACGAGTTGGGCGGCATTCAAACGAATGAGAATGGCGGACAGACGAATTCACACGTCATTGACCATTTCGTGGCGGCAGTTGTTCAAGACGTTGAACCTCCCGTTACAGGGGAAGAGGGTATGAAGTCGCTGCAAGTCATATTATCCGTACTTGAGGCGAGTGAGAACAAGCGCATTGTTAGCATATAGACCTCATCTTTTATAAGTGAGTACAAATATGTGGCGAGATGAAATAGAAAGGAAGGACTAGCATGAAGAAACTTCGAATGGGGATTATCGGAGCAGGTGGTATTGCTCAACAAAGGCATATACCGGCTTATCACGCGTTGCAGGATCAAGTGTCGTTAATCGCCGTATGTGATGTTAACAAAGAAACGGCTGAGCATGTGAGTCGCACCTACAACATTGAGAAAGTCTTTACACGTTATGAAGATCTGCTAGACGAAGTAGATGCTGTAACGATATGTACGCCCAACAAGTTTCATGCCGACATCACGATTGCAGCCCTTAAGGCGGGTGTGCATGTCTTATGTGAGAAGCCGATGGCTATGAATACCGAGGAATGTGAAGCCATGGTAACAGCGGCCAATGAGTCCGACGCCATCCTCTCCATTGGTTACCACTATCGTTTTATGCAAGATTCACGGGCAGCCCAAACCTTGATCAGACATAACGAGATTGGTACGCCTTTCGTGGCTAGAGCGCAAGCACTGAGAAAAAGAAAAGTACCAGGATGGGGTGTCTTTACGAACAAAAGCCTCCAAGGAGGAGGCAGTCTCATCGATTACGGGTGTCACTATCTCGACCTTTCCTTATGGCTCCTAGGGCAACCTCAACCTGTTGAGGTTTTAGGGCAAGCGTACAATCATCTGAGCAAGATGCCCGGTCAAGTGAATCAGTGGGGGTCATTTGATCACGAGACCTTCGATGTTGATGATCATGTGACCGCTTATATCACCTTTGATAACGGCGCGTCGTTAACATTTGAAACTTCATGGGCAGCCAATATAGAAAAAGACGTTGAAAGCCTGAGCATATCCGGTCAGAAGGGAGGCGTTGACTTGTTCCCTCTGCACTTGAACCAAGCCAAGCACGGGATGTTGATTAATAGTCAAGCAGACTGGTTGCCTGGAGAGGAAGACCCTGGCAAGGCTCTCGTCCATAATTTTATTCAAAGTTGTCTTGGAAACGAGACGCCCGTTGTAAAACCGGAGGAAGCGTTGCAGGTGACAAGAATCATTGATGCCATATATAAGAGTAGTCACTCAGGTCGAAGTGTCAGACTATAAGCCCCCTTAAGGTAAGAGGCTTTAGTCTACAAGCCATCCGTTAAAGTTTTTTTCATTATAAACCACTGGTGGCATATCATTTCATTTAATGAGAGGAGAGGAGCAGCATGAAGGTAGGCGTTTTTACCGTATTATTTGCACAAAAGAGTTTTGAAGACATGCTAGATTACGTCCAACAGTCTGGTCTGAAGGCGGTCGAGATCGGAACAGGGGGATATCCTGGTCACGCACATTGTGATAGGGATGCCCTACTCGAAAGCGAGGAAAAACGACGCGATTATTTAGACAAGGTAACGGCGAGAGGATTGGAGATCAGTGCCTTTAGTTGTCATGGGAACCCGATATCTCCTGACACCGCTTTTGCCGAAGAATCTCGACAGGCCCTAAGAAAAACGATACAACTGGCAAGTCAAATGGACGTCCCTGTAGTAAACTGTTTTTCAGGGACAGCGGGGGACCATGAACAGGCTAAATACCCCAACTGGCCAGTGACACCTTGGCCCAACGAATATGGGGATATCCTGAAATGGCAATGGGAGGAAAAACTCATACCGTACTGGAAAGAAATAGGGGCATTTGCACAGGCACACGGGGTTAAAATTGGTCTGGAACTACATGGGGGATTCTTAGTACATACGCCTCATACGATGCTTAAACTCAGAGAAGCGACGTGTGAAGCGATCGGAGCGAACCTTGATCCAAGTCATCTGTGGTGGCAAGGGATCGATCCTGTCGCTGCCATTAAGATATTAGGTCAAGCCAATGCGATTCATCATTTCCATGCCAAAGACACGTACATCGACCAAGACAACGTGAATATGTATGGCTTGGTCGATATGCAACCATACGGTGAAGTCCAAACGAGAGCTTGGACCTTTAGGTCAGTGGGGTGTGGGCATAGTATGCAAGAATGGTCAGACATGATAAGTGCTTTACGAACGTACGGCTACGATCATGTGGTAAGTATTGAACATGAGGACCCAATTATGTCCATTGAGGAAGGGTTTGCAAGAGCAGTTAAAAACCTCAACGACATCATCATTGAAGAGCAGCCTTCAGACATGTGGTGGGTTTAAGGCTCTAGTACACCGGTCCCTTTACATCTAGGACAGTTATAATCCTCTTCATTGGCGCCCAAAAAGCTAATGCCCGTATAACTAGCACCTATATAATCGTGGAATAGTAGCGTATTCGTGCCATGACCTTTACACGTTGGACACAAGTCTTCATGTTGACCTTCATCGGAAGGGATTGACGTATCACTCGGTTTAAAAACATTGAGCAAGCGTTTCCAGAACATAGGCTTATTCTCCTTCACTCTTTTTATATCTTATGATGGACGAACTTTGATGTGTTCATACACGTGCCCCTCGTTTTAATGTGTTTACCTTCGGGTATAGCCATTGTACAACCAGGATTAAAACTTTGAGGAGGGCTGTAAGATGAGTATGGAAAGGAAGAGCGAAGGAAAAGAGCTATCACTAGATCGTATGCATCAGGTCGATCGAATGATAGATGAAGGCCTTGGTGCAGGACGTATTGTGGAAGAACACGATAAAGCAAAATTAAAATCTGCACTAGCTGAGCAGGACTAACAAAAGAGAAAACGACCTTAAGGTTGAGAGGGACCACAGAGACGTGTCTGCAGAGATTGCAGGGGGTAGAAAATAGGAAATCATAAAAAGAGACGAGCTTGTCAATGAGCTCGTCTCTTTTTATGGAGAAAGCCACCGTACGAGGTGACTTTTTTTTAATCCCATTTTGTCAAATCTAGCCCTCAAGTAGAAGTGTTTCCGGGTCCTCTAATAACGTTTTGACCTTGACAAGGAAACTTACAGCATCGCGTCCATCCACGATACGATGGTCATAAGAGAGAGCTATATACATCATCGGTCTGTTTTCCCAATGATCATCATCTATGGCCACGGGTCGCTTCTGAATGGTGTGCATACCGAGTATGCCGACTTGAGGTGCGTTGAGGATCGGCGTGGAGAACAGAGAGCCAAATACGCCGCCATTTGTAATGGTAAATGTCCCCCCTTGAATGTCCTCCAACGATAACGTATTGTCTCTTGCTTTCTGAGCCAGCGTGGCTATCTCTTTTTCTATCTGTGCAAAGTTTAAGCGGTCGGCATGGCGTACGACTGGCACGACGAGTCCTTCCTTCGCTGATACGGCTACACCGATGTCATAAAACTTTTTAATCAGAATGTCATTCCCTTGTATTTCAGCATTGAGTAAGGGGTAGTCCTTTAAAGCTCCGATGACAGCTTTAGTGAAAAAGGACATAAAGCCTAGGTTCACATCGTATTTGTCTTTAAAGGCATCTTTACGCCTCTTTCTGACAGCCATAATGGCACTCATATCTACTTCATTAAAAGTAGTCAGCATAGCGGCCTGTTGTTGGGCTTGCACTAAGTGATTAGCAATCGTTTGTCTCCGACGTGACATTCTTTGTCGTTCAATGGGCCGATCGGTGTGAACAGACTCCGTTTTGTTTTGGAGATTTTCGCTATGATTTGCTTGATCCTTTACTTGTATATCCTCAGGCTGGCTATGATGAGCCTGTTCCGTTTCTGAACGGGCTTCCTGGTTCATATAGGACTGAACATCCTCGAGTGTGACCCTTCCCATCGGGTCTTGTGGCAAGTTTTTCAAATCTATTCCTTTGTCCCGAGCAAGTTTTCGTGCTGCAGGGGAGATTGCCGCAGGTTCTGCAGCACGCCCTTCGGTTTCTACTTCATTTTCTTCTGCAATTTCTTTTCCTTCTTTATCTTGTTTATGCACGGATTCTGTGTCTTTAGCTCCGTGCTTCAATTGATCATCTTGTGTGATGGCATTATTACTGCCGTTATGTTGGTCGTTCTTTTGTGCCTTTGTTTGTGAGCGGGTACTATGATTGGCTTCTTTTGCCTCTTCTAAGGTCGCTATGGTATCTCCCACTTCTACTGTTTCTTCGGCTTGTTTGAGAATGTCGCCGATGATGCCATCGTGTTCAGCCATGACTTCCATATTCACCTTATCCGTCTCTAACTCACAGACGATATCTCCTGCGCTGACGTGGTCACCTGGTTGCACAACCCATTGGGATATCGTCCCTTCAGTAATAGACTCTCCTAGTTCGGGCACCTTGATTTCGATCATGGTTTTAACCTCCTTTTGAGAGTGGGGGGCTTAAGATTACTGTACGTCCAAAGCTTCTTGTATAATGCGTTGTTGCTGTTCCTGATGCATGAGAGGTACACCTTCCGCTGGACTTGATCTTGCCGGACGTCCGACGTAGCGTACGTTTACAGAAGAGGGCACAATCGAACGAATATGAGGCGCAACAAAGGTCCAAGCGCCCATATTTTGAGGCTCTTCCTGTAACCAAATGATCTCTTTTACATGCGCGTAGCGTTCAATTAACTGACGGACACGTTCAACAGGAAAAGGATACAACTCCTCTATACGAACGATATGCAAGCGTGGTGTATCCGTTTGAGTCCGTTGCTCTAATTCTGCTTGTAAATCAACAGCAATTTTACCGGAACATAAAATGAGTCGTTCTACATCCTCGTCGCGTCCTCCGTATTCATCAGGCTCAAAAACAGGGTGAAATCCACCTTCACTAAACGATACTGGTGGCGATGCTGTCTGCTTGTGTCGCAATAAACTCTTAGGCGTCATGATAACGAGGGGGCGTGCCTGATATTCTGTTAATAAAGCCGCTTGCCTTCTTAAAAGGTGAAAATACTGTGCGGCACTCGTTGGATAAGCGACAATCCAATTATGTTCGGCTGATAACTGCAAAAATCGTTCGAGCCGTGCATTAGAGTGTTCTGGTCCTTGCCCTTCATACCCGTGAGGTAGAAGGAGAACGAGACTAGACATCTGTCCCCATTTGGCCCGACCTGCAGAGATAAATTGGTCAATGATCACCTGTCCGGCATTCGCAAAATCTCCATACTGTGCTTCCCATATCGTTAATACTTGTGGGTTCTGAACATTATAACCATACTCAAATCCTAGGACGGACGCTTCCGATAACGGACTGTTATAAATGGCAAAGGAAGCTTTGGCAAGTGGATGTGTATGCAACGGTGAAAAAGAGTCGTGTCGCGCGTCATCATGCAAAATGAGATGTCTTTGGGCAAACGTTCCTCGCTCCGAGTCCTGCCCAGTTAAGCGAATAGGGGTGCCGTCTTTTAATATGGACCCGAACGCGAGTGCCTCAGCTAACGCCCAGTCAACTTTTCCGTTATCATCTAGAGCATTTCTGCGCCGCTCTAATATTTTCTTCAGTTTGGGATACACATTGAGTTGCTCAGGCCAGTGGAACAAACCGTCTAATACGTCCTGTAATGTTGTTAATTGCACGCCGGTCTGTACGTTTTGCAGGGCGAGGGGTTTGACGTCCTCTACTATTTGCTCTTGAGATGATGACCCAGGGTGACCGGACGTTTGTGCTGCCATTTCAGAGTTGGTACCGTTGCTTTGATCCTCTTGTTTTTGATGATGAGCAGTGTTTAATGTTTCATGAGCTTCACCTAATGTCTGTTGAACGGATTTATTCATCTCCTGCGCTTCATCCTGTGAAATGATCTTGTTTGAGATGAGTTGCTTCTCATAGCGCTCACGGACTGTGGGATGATTGTTGATCTTTCGGTATAACAAACCTTGCGTTACAGAAGGATCATCCATTTCGTTATGGCCAAAACGCCGGTAGCCGATAAGATCTATTAAGATATCTTTATTAAAGCGGGTACGATACTTAGAAGCCAAAGCCACAGCCGATAAACATGCTTCAGGGTCATCAGCATTCACGTGAATGATGGGGATTTCGAAGCCTTTGGCCAAGTCACTCGCGTATGTCGTCGAACGAGAATCCGTGCTTTCTGTCGTAAATCCGAGGTTATTATTGGCGATGACATGGATCGTACCGCCCGTATGAAATCCGCGTAGACGGCTAAGGTTTAAAGATTCAGCAACCACCCCTTCTCCCGGAAAGGCCGCATCTCCGTGGACAAGAATGGCGAGTGCTTTGTTTTTATCTTGCTTAGGGAAACCCGGCTGTTCACAAACTTCTTGAGCGGCTCTCGTGTACCCTTGGACCACTGGATTAACGAACTCCAAATGACTAGGATTATGCGCCAAGGTGATATGTCCGTCGAGATGAGTGGACACAGTGTCTATGGCGTCGTCTTCTAACTCACGCTCAGCACCGAGATGGTATTTAACGTCTCCCGTCCAACCGAAATTAATGCCCATCGAACCTTCGGAAGGGACAAGTTCCTTATGAGGGGCGTGGTGGAACTCAGAGAATATATGCTCATAAGGTTTACCCAGAACGTGAGCCAAGACGTTAAGGCGTCCTCGATGTGCCATACCAATCATGATGTCTTTAGTCCCTGCCCGCACGTTATACTTAATGATCGCGTCCAAGATCGGTACAAGCATATCGATGCCCTCAATAGAAAATCGTTTTTGCCCAGGGAACGTGCGCTGTAGAAAATGTTCAAAGCCTTCGACTTGTGTTAATCTATAGAGTAATGCTTTCTTTTGCTCGGTGTTAAGTGGAACTAAATGCTGATCGTTTTCTACTTCCTGACTTAACCAGTTTCTCTCGCCAACATCATGAACATGACTAAACTCAAAGCCTATAGTGTGTGTATAAGTGTTTTTCAATCTTTCAATGGCATCTCGTGCTGAAGTTATGTTGTGAGAAGGCGTTGGCCAGATTATATCAGGTGGCAAGTGTTGAAGCTCTTTCTCATTTAAACCATATGTGTCTAATTGAAGGAACTGAAACTCCTCAGGTTCCTGAAGTGGATTGACACGGGCAGCGAGATGACCATACGTTCGTATGTTTTCGGCCAGTCTTTGGACTGCTAACATTTTTTGATACCCTTCGTTATTTACGTTACCTGTCGTAGACATCGTCTGTGTCTGAAGTAAATGAGCAGGAGGTGGACCCCATTTTTCAAACAGATTTCTTAACTGTGGGTCGATACTATCCGGGTGCTCTGTGAATCGTTCAAACTGTTCGACCACATATCCAATATTCTGAGACTGAATATCATTCCATGGGTTTTGGTCAGCATGATCCTTGCCTGCCATTAAAGGCACCTCCATTGAAGCAGAGTTTTCATAGTATATGTCTACCCTTTCTAGGATTGTTTTAAAAATAATTTTTTCATGAATTTGGTTAACTTTTAAATTGTATGGTTCATCATTCGGTTAGCTCGTCAGCGGGTATTGATTCGAAAAAAAGATAAAAGTTGAGGTGTACATATCATGAACCAGTGGATGAATAGAGGTATGAAAGGGTTGGGTATCATAATTGTTCTTATGTTGGCTTTAGCCATTTATACATATTGGGACAACCAACGTATCGTGGTCGTAGAGGAAGAGGTTAAGATAGACGACTTACCATCAAGTCTAGAAGGATACACTATACTACAAATAACGGATCTGCATGATAAAACGTTCGGCGAAAAACAACAAAGATTAGTAGAGACAATAAACGCTATAGACTATGATGCGATATTATTGACAGGTGATATGACGGCCAATGGTTTTGTCGATGACTATGCACCTTTTTACGATATATTAGAAGGGATCGATAACAAAGAAATAGCTTTATTCTCGTCCGGAAACAGTGATCCCAATAGTTATACCTTTGGAGATGACGTATATGAGGAGACAGAATTTATTAAAGGGATGAAGTCTCGAGGGGTGAATCTACTAGAATCTGTTGAAGAGGTACAGGTCGGGGACGCGAGTGTAAATTTTGTTGATTTTAACATGTCAAGTAGAGACCCAGAAGATAGTTTAGCAGCGATAGAGGCCGAACTTGCCAATAAGGAAAATAATCATGCTTCTGGTTTAAGACAGCACCAAAAACAGTTATTCGAGGAGATGCAGACATTAGACTATAAAGACGATCAAGATGTGCTTATCGCCGTGAGACACTACCCTGTTCTTGAATCTGATTTCGAGTTTATCAGTAATAGAGATATTGGGATTCAGCGTGATTATGATCTTATTGTAGCCGGACACTATCATGGGGGACAAATTAGAATCCCTTTCTACGGTGCACTTTATATACCAGAGCAAAGGTATCCACGTCGAGGGTATTTTCCTCCGCAGGACCGTGTAAAGGGATTATGGGAAGTCAATGGTTTTAAGCAGTACGTCAGTGCTGGGCTTGGTCATGTAGACACGATTCCATTACTAAGCTTACGTTTCTTTAACCCACCGGAAGTGAATGTGTTAACTTTAACTAAGAACCGTGAATAGCCGCGGTTCTTTTCTGTTCTAATCATTGATATACCACATAAAAATATACGGTAACACATTGGAGAGGAGTTTTATATGTATAAGAAGGTTTTATTGTTGGGCCTTGTGCTTATTTTTGTTTTTAGTCTTATTGTTATGGTAAGTGCTGAGGAATCTCAGGATCAGGCCAAAGAAGGTCATCCTCTATATGAGGATAAAGAGGTACTTAACTACTTATTTTGGACAGTCGATGAGAAATTACAGAAAGATGTGGCGTCGCTTCAAAAGTCACTACAGTTATCACACGAACAGATGGCACTACTCAAAAATTGGGGTTTAAAGGAACGATTGGCTGTAACCGAAGAGCAGTATAATCAAGACTTAACATCACAAGCGTACAATACCAATGTCCAAAAGATCTTCCAAAGACGGAATCTTAATCTGAAAGAACGTCTCGATGACAAGTTCCAGCCCTTTGAGGATTGGATTGAGACGTGGTGGGAAGAAGAGAAAGAGTATAGAAAAGAATGGCTTGAGGAGAGATCCACAACCAGTCATACGCAATCAGGGACAAATGAAGCAGGAACACAGGCTGACGCAGAGTACGCGAATGGGATCTACGCGACACAGTACTACCCGAACGAATCAGGCGCTTACGAAGTCGCCTTACCCGATAAGTATCTTAAATTTGCTAATCTCGGGTGGACAAATGAGATACCACCAGAGTACAGAGCCACTTACAGTGACCCTCCTTATGTCGTGGATATATCCAATAGACATACGGATCGACAAGTCAATGGTGTTCCCGTTGATGAAGTAGGCCCTTGGAACACAGACGACAACTATTGGAACAGTGCCGATGGGGACAATCCCCGACGTATGTTCACCGACCTTAGGTTGAGAGAACCGGAGGCGTATGCGGCTTACTATAATAATTATAATGATGGGAAGGATCAATTCGATAGAAACGTATCTAACCCTGCGGGTATTGATTTAACACCTCATGTCGCTTCGGACCTGGGATTAGGACTCTATGAAAACGCATGGGTAGATGTCCGTTACGTTAATATGCCTTGATCGTAGTGCAAAAAAATAAATCTAAGTTTAAACTTTGAAACCCCGCTGGTGAGCCTGCCAGTGGGATTTTCTTTGTTCTTCGTTTTTCCTGTCACTTTTTCATATTCTTTCGTATAAGATTAAAAAAATTTTGACATAACAGACATGGTTGATTTAAGATAAACTTGTACGTATAACAAAAGATGTAAGTTCCTAACTTTAGTCAGTAGTAGACAAGTGAGAGACTTCGCTTCTAAGCAATGTTAAACAAGATATAGAGAAAGGAGGTATCAAAAAGGCTTCATTTATTAGCACATCATTCATTTTTTATAAACCGTTATGGAAGCGCTTTACAAAGTGCACCTTGTACGAACAAGTCGTCATTCAGAACATCAGATTTCTGGATGTGAGGAACTTTGCATGAGACTGTACAAAAATAGAATAAGAGATGATAGTCATTTGAGGGGGTGGATAAAGTGCATTTAGATGACCAAAAGGCAACACCTATCGTGCAAGTCAAAGACGTTGGAAAGGTTTTCCCTGGTACACGGGCGCTGACAGATGTCAATTTGGACATATATGCTGGTGAAGTTCACGCGTTAATGGGAGAGAATGGTGCGGGGAAGTCAACTTTGATGAACATTTTGTCCGGGGTCTTCCCACCGTCTGAAGGTCAAATCTTGTTAGAGGGTAGAGAGATCACTTTGGAAAACCCTAAGGATGCCCAGGAAAAAGGCATTGCGATTGTACATCAGGAACTCAGTCTATGTCCGGACTTATCCGTCAGTGAAAATATCTATATGGGGCGTATGCCCGTCAATCAATTTGGCATCGTCAATCAAAGGAAGCTATATCAACAAACGAAAGAACTATTAGCCATGTTCAAAACTAAAATTGACCCCAGTACACCGATTGGAGAACTGAGTGTATCCGAACAGCAGGTGGTTGAAATCGCCAAGGCTTTATCCTTTGATTGTAAAGTGCTCATTCTAGATGAGCCGACTTCTGCTATAACTGAAAGTGAAGCGAACCGCTTGTTTGAGGTGATGCTTTCACTGAAACAAAAGGGCATCGCGCTCGTGTATATCAGTCATAAATTCAATGAAATATTCTCCATTGCCGATCGTATCTCTGTTTTACGAGATGGTCACGACGTTGGGAGCGATGTGACTCCAAATCTCACGCCGGACAAGGTTGTCAGCATGATGGTAGGGCGGGAACTCACAGATACCTATCCCGACAAAGTGGGAGCCACCGAGAAGGAACTACTCCGTGTTGAAAAACTGGAAAAAGAAGGCGTCTTCCACGATATTCAATTTTCATTATATCAGAATGAAATACTAGGGATATTTGGCTTAATGGGCGCGGGCAGAACTGAGATGGTCCGTGCGTTATGTGGGATCGATGACAAAGACGATAGTCAAGTCTGGATTAATGAGAAGCAGGTTGATATTCATAACATTAACGAGGCCAAGAAACATGGGCTCGTGTACTTAACGGAAGATAGAAAAAGTCAAGGACTATTTCTAGACATGACGATCAAGGGTAACATCATCTCCGCCGATTTGAATGCGGTGTCCGCCAAGGGCTTTATTCAACGTCAACGTGAATCACAAAGGGCACAAGAGTATGCACACATGTTAAACGTTAAAATGCAGAGTGTGAATCAAGACATTGGAAGCCTGAGTGGCGGGAATCAACAAAAGGCCTTAATAGGAAAGTGGCTCTCCATTCAACCCCAGATTCTGATATTAGATGAGCCGACACGAGGGATTGATGTTGGCGCTAAAGCGGAAATATATAAGCTACTGAGAAGTTTGTCCACTGAGGGTAAAGGGGTCATGGTTATTTCCTCCGAACTTCCAGAAATTATTGGCCTATGCGACCGTGTACTAGTGATGCATGAAGGGGCTATTGTTGGTGAGGTGCAAAAAGATGGCCTGAATGAGAAAGACATTATGACATTAGCTTCAGGTATCAGTTAAGCATGAAGATGAAAGGTGGGATATCATATGGAACCTCAAGTCAATCAAGAAACGGGTAAGCAAAGTGTGTTCGATCGCTTACAGAGTGTGTTTCAGTTCAGGGAAGCCAATATTTTATTTGTCATTGGTATTTTATTTCTCGTATTATCTGCTTTTGTTCCTCACTTTCTAACGTCATCTAATCTTACAACCACGTTTATCGGTTTAGCGATGGACGGTATTCTCGTGGTGGGTATGACCTTAGTACTCGTATCCGGTGGCGTAGATTTATCCGTAGGGTCCGTCCTTGCACTCACCGCAGTATTGGCGGGTTACTTGGCCTATAACGGTGTTAACATCTGGTTAGCGGCTGTGATCGCACTTGTGGCAGCGATGATCATAGGGTGGTTTAGTGGATTTTTTATCAGCAAGATAGGACTTAATCCCTTAATTATGACCCTAGGTATGATGAGTGTGGCCAGGGGATTAGCCTATGTGTTCACAGAAGGGGCTCCTGTGTCCATCGTAGGGATATCAGAAAGCTTCCTGTTTTTAGGTCAAGGGTCCGTTCTAGGTATCCCTATGATTATTATCATATTAATAGTAGTGGTTATAACAGGGGATTTGCTATTAAGAAAAACAGCGGCGCTACGACAAGTCTACTACGTTGGCAGTAATGAGAAAGCCGCTAGACTATCAGGGATTAATGTACAAAAAGTCAAGTTATGGGTCTATGTCATCAGTGCCTTGATGGCCGGTATAGCAGGTCTACTCACGCTTGCTAGATTCTCCGTTGCCGCCCCCACTGCCGGAATGACAGCTGAACTTCGGGCCATTGCAGCTTGTGTGATTGGGGGCGCTAGTCTTACAGGCGGACAAGGTACTATACTAGGCGCTTTGTTAGGTGTCATTTTGGTAGGATTAGTGAATAACGCATTGATCCTCATGAATGTATCTGTCTACTTTCAAAGTCTCGTAATTGGCCTCGTACTCATCATTGCTGTGACACTAGATGTGTATTTAAACAAGCGCAAAGAAAAACAAAAAGTAGCGGCTTAATGCTACTATTCTATAAAAAATATGAGGTGATTGAAGGATGAAAAAAATTGTCGTTATTGCATTTATGATATCGCTTTCCGCTTTGGTCTCCTTGGCGGGGTGTGCCAATGAGGTGGTTGATACAGGAGAGCAGGGAGAGGGACATCCGTTAGAGGGATCATCCAACGAAAACTATGTGATGATTACGTTCCTATCTGGTATTGAGTATTGGAAGGACGCATATAGAGGATTTGAAGAAGCAGGACATCATTTTGGTGTACAAACGCAGTATACAGGGGCTAGTCAGTACGATATTAATGAGCAGGTTACCGTTTTTGAACAAATAGTGGCCCAGAATCCAGACGGTATCCTACTGACAGCGATTAATCCCAGCGCGCTTGAAGAACCGATTAATAGAGCTATTGAAGCGGGTATCCCAGTGATTACGTTTGATGCGGACTCTGGTGAGAGTCAACGCTATTCTTTCTTAGCTACAAGTAATTACGATGCGGGTGTAACAGCAGCTAGAGAACTTGCATCATTAGTGGGTGAAACGGGAGAGGTAGGGGTCATCACGGTACCAGGACAGCAAAATCATGAAGACCGCACACAAGGATTTGTCGATACCATTGAAACTGAATTCTCAAAAATGGATGTTGTGGCCATACAAGATGGGGAGTCTGACCAAATTGCGGCTTCTAATACAATGTCTGGTATGATCCAATCTCATCCTGATCTTGTTGGTGTCTTTACAACAGAAGCGTCAACAGGAGTAGGGGCCGGTACTGCTGTTCAAGAGGCGAACAAAGTTGGCGACATCAGCATCGTTAGCTTTGATACGGACCGTGGGACATTAGATATGATTAAAAATGGTGTGATAGATGCCACATTAGCGCAAGGGACGTGGAATATGGGTTATTGGGGCATGAACTTCCTCTTTCATCTTAGACATGATTTATTAAACCCTGTTTCAGATTGGAGAACGGCCGAGGTCAGCCCATTACCAACAAGTGTTGATACCGGTGTCGCTATCGTAAACGAGGACAACGTGGATTATTACTACGCAGATTAGGGAATTGAAAATGTGACCGGACGCGTGCCGCTCTTGTGCGAACACCCATTTTTTTTGTACAGGTGACCATACTTTTTTCTCATGAATAGGCTAAACTATATGGATATATGACCAAAACGAGGAGAAAGGAGTCTAGTTATGCCAAAACACAAGGGTAATCGCGTTCGGTCCAAGAGAAACCATGCATCTAACCATTATAGAAATGGTAACGTCATGGCCGAAAATCTCATTGAAGACTCTGATGGGATTATATGGCTTGATGATACAGATACAGACTCGAAATCCAAAAGACAAGTGAATGCGAAAAATGCGAAAAGGGCTAAAAAGAAAAGGTCCCATATTGAGAAGCTCTCTAATGCCATGGCAAACCCTCAACCTCAACCTAAAGGTAACACTCAAACCAACGTACAAAACAATGTTCAACCTCATTCACAAGCCAACACTCAAGCCAATGTACAAAACAATGTTCAACCTCATTCACAAGCCAACACTCAAGCCAATGTACAAAACAATGTTCAACCTCATTCACAAGCCAACACACAAGAAAACACCCAAAACATGGGTCAATCAAATACACTAACCAACGCTCAAGCCATCTCTCAAACTAACCCTCATAGCCATACACAAAACACCCCTCTAAATAACCTTCATATTAACGCCCAAAACCAAAATATGTCTCAAATTAACGCTCAAATCAACACCCAAAACTTAGAACAACCTTCAAAGCAAAAAGGGTCACAATCAAACATTTCACCCCTGAATCAATCCACTCATAAGGTGAGTGATGCATCAACCGTAACCTCTCATAATCAAAAAAAGAAGAAAAAACATCAGAAATCATCCGATCAAACACCACAATCTGTCCTATCATATAGAAGCTATGAAGAAGAAAAGAGTAAACCTATCTTATACACGGATGATTTAATGGATCAAGCAGTGACAGGGGATAAGATTGCCAATCACACGATTGAAGGATCAAAAATCAAACCGGGTAGCATTGGCACTAAAGAATTAAAAGATTTTAGTGTAGATCATTCCAAACTAGGGGTTCACAGTGTCGTATCTAGCAAGCTAGCGCCTTATAGTGTCGATAAGGAACATATTGCAGATTATGCTGTCTCAGGAGAAAAAATTCAAGATAGGAGCGTAACTGGAGATAAATTAGCGAACAATACCGTCACGTCCGAAAAACTGGCAGATGGTACCATAGATGCAACTAAGATTGCTGACGGAGCAATTTTAGCTAAACATTTACATGAGGCATCTATTACTAATGAACTGTTACAAGATCAATCCGTTACATCTAACAAAATAAAAAATGGGAGCATTACAGCTAACGATTTGGCCAACAACGTCGTTGACACAGTGAAATTAATGAACGAAGCCGTTACAGCTGAGAAAATTGCGAAAGATGCTGTTCAAGGAGAACATATAGAAAAAGGTGCGATCACAAGACCGCATTTAGAGGAAAACATTATAAACACCTCACATTTAGAGGATGCAGCCGTGACCCATTCTAAGCTCTCTCCAAACGCTATTTCAAACCATCATTTACAAAATAAGTCTGTTACAGGAGAAAAAATACAGGAAGGAACCGTTCAAACACACCATTTGATGAATCATGCCATAACCTCGGATAAGTTGGAAGATAAAGCCGTACAAAAAAATCATATTGCTCAAGGGGCGGTAAACGAAGACGAGATAGCAGAGCAAGCCATAAATGGTAAGCATGTGCAGCAAGGAACCATAAATACAAAGCATTTATCAGAACAGGCCATAACAACAAATAAGATAGCTGATCAAAGTATCTCATCGCAAAAACTGAGTCTCGGTTCTGTCCAACGCCAACACCTCACCCACCATGTCATTACGAATGAACATGTGGCCGATGATTCACTCACGGGTCGGAAGCTAGCCGATCACTCAATCACAGGACACAAGTTATCAAAACACGCCATATCAACGGAAAATCTAGAGGATCAATCAGTGACTAGTGAGAAACTTAGTGAGCAAGGCGTACAAACGAAACATCTTGAAGATGCGTCCGTTACTTCACAAAAACTGGCTAATGAAAGTGTTCACACTGAGCATCTGACGTCATCAGTCGTAACAGGAGATAAAATAGCAAAATCAACAGTTAAATCGTACCATATTGATGAGAATGCTATTAAGAATCCCCACTTAGCCCCTGGGAGTATCACAGGTGAGAAGCTAGCGGAGCAAACGGTACGTGGTGCACATGTAGAAGAACAATCACTCACTGAAGAGCACATCGCAGACCATGCTATCTCAACGTCTAAGCTTGCCCCGGCATCTGTTACAATGGATAAATTAATGGATAAGTCTATTTCTTCCGAGAAACTAAAGCCACAATCCATTCAATCACATCATCTAGGAGAAAATACGGTGACAATGGTAAATATCGCACCGGAAACTATACAGGAAAGTCACATCTCTAATGAAGTCATTACTGAAGAAAAACTTGCCCCACAATCCGTACAATCTAACCATATTCAAGACCAGGCAATAAAGAGTGAACACCTTGGTGAGAAAGCCGTGACATCCGAAAAATTAGCAGATGACGTTTTCACAACAGATAAGTTAGCCAAAGGAGCAGTAAAAGGCGAGCATTTAGTAAACGAAAGTATCACAAGTGAAAAATTAGCAGACGGTTCCATACAAACACAACATCTTAATAAACATACCATTACGGCTTACCATATCACGAATGCGGCGATTACGGGCGAGAAGCTAGCACCTGATGCGATTAGCGGGGAAAATATGAAAGACGCCTCTCTTACAGAAGCAAAAATTGCAGACAAAGCGATCACATCAACCAAGTTAGCTAACGACTC
>NZ_JAERVL010000038.1 GCF_016745835.1 Caldalkalibacillus salinus
CCAACTGGATCGAGCGCACCATCAAGGATATTCGCAAAAGATTAAAACCTATGAACAGCCTGCCGGACATTAAAGCAGCTGAAAAGATTGTTTATCTGACTGTCCAAAACTTAAATGACACATGGTCAGAACGTAAACTAAGAGGCTTTGCTTCTGCCTTCAGTGCTTTACAAGACATGTTTGTAGAACGTTATGGTGACTAACTTCATCATCCATATTAGATGGTAATAATGAAAAAGAACCCGTCAAGGATTCGGCTTCGCCCACCATTCGGTGCCCTTGACTGAACCTTTTTTCATTATTATGTCGTTTTTAGGATGATGAAGGTTCAAATATATCTCATTCTGAAGGATAGCCCTACGGGCTTACACAAAATTCTTGACGGTATCACGAACTAAATACACTTAATGGTCTCTTTGACTGATGACTATCATCGATTGACTTTGACTGTGTTAACTCTAACTTGGCTCCACCATCTGATACTGGATCAACATCAATCAGTATTGCGAGATATTATAACGATTGAAAAAGGAGTAGCGCATCAGCTACCCCCTAAACTAAATATATAACGGTTCTAAGCACGACAACCTCAGGACTTATACTGATACAAGTCTGTATGCTCAAAAACTAAGCCTTTATCAAGTATACTCTCGCCTCATAAGGACTAAGGCGTCCACTGCTTGGTATTTCGTTCCCGATCTCTTCGACATTAGACAGAAGAAGCTCACTTGTCCCCTTTTTGATCCCATGCGGCAGCTCGAAGTAAACCTCCTCTGATGTAAAGTTACACAGAACGACGAGTTGCTCTTCATTTAACGTTCTCGTATAAGCGTAAATGTGCTCATGTTCTTCTAAAATAAGGTCATAAGTCCCGTATACGATAACATCATGTTCTTTTCTCAGTTTAATCAGTTTCTGGTAGAAATAATAAATAGAGTCTTGGTCTGACAGGGCCTGTTTGGCATTAATGTCTTTGTAATTTGGATTTACCTTTAACCATGGTTCGCCTGTCGTAAACCCAGCGTTCGGGGAATCATCCCATTGCATCGGGGTGCGCGCATTGTCACGTCCCTTGACATAGATGGCCTCCATGATATCCTCATGATTTTCGTCACCTTCGAGCACTTTCTCACGATACATGTTATGAATTTCGATATCCTTATAGTCGTCTAGAGAGTCAAAACGGATATTCGTCATCCCTAGTTCTTCCCCTTGATAGATGTATGGCGTCCCTTGCATCATGTGTAAAAAGGTAGCTAGCATTTTAGCCGATTTTACCCGATACTCCTGATCATCACCAAAACGAGAAACCATTCTAGGCTGGTCATGATTATTTAGATATAAACTATTCCAACCATTATCTTCTAGGCCCTTTTGCCATTTCGTCATAACATCTTTTAAATCGGAAAGTTTCCATGGCTTTAAATCCCATTTCCCCTTAGGGCCTGAATCTAAATCCATATGCTCAAAAGTGAAAATCATGTTTAGTTCCGTACCTTCTTTATTTGCATATTTCTTCGCATCTTCCGTTGTTGCTCCTGGGCACTCACCAACCGTAATCGTATCATATTTCGAAAGAACCTCCCGATTCATTTCTTGTAGATACTCGTGCACCCGTGGACCGTTCATAAAATACTGACTGCCGCCATCTGGAGAATCAGGCAATCCAGGCTCCTTAGATATGAGGTTAATGACATCCATTCGGAAGCCGTCTATCCCTCTATCTAGCCACCATGTCATCATGTCGTAAATGTCTTGTCGCAGCTTTGGATTCTCCCAGTTAAGGTCTGGTTGCTTTTTGCTGAAAAGATGGAGGTAATACTCATTCGTTTGATTATCATATTCCCAAGCAGAACCACTGAAAATAGAGGTCCAATTGTTAGGTTCCTGCCCATGATGACCTGGCCGCCAAATATAGTAGTCTCGATAAGGATTATCCTTTGATTGACGTGACTCAATGAACCATTTATGCTCATCTGAGGAGTGATTTACAACCAAATCCATCATTAACTTCATGCCACGAGAATGTAAACCTTCTAAAAGCTCATCCCAATCATCCATTGTTCCGAATTCATCCATAATATCCTGATAATCACTAATATCATAGCCATTATCGTCATTTGGTGATTTGTACACAGGTGAAAGCCAGATAACATCTACACCTAATTCCTTCAAATAATCTAGTTTTTCTATAATGCCTTGAATATCTCCAATTCCGTCTCCATTACTGTCATTGAAGCTTCTAGGATAAATTTGATATACGACACTTTCTTTCCACCAAGCTTTTTCCATGATAACACTCCTAACAATTAATTACCTTATTGCACCTTTCGTTACCCCACTAATAATCCACTTTTGCGCAAAGATGTAAACAATTATCATTGGCGCTAAAGCCATTAAATATGAGGCAAATGCAAGGTTGTAGTCTGTACTAAATTGTGATTGGAATAAATATTGTACAAGTGGTAAAGTCGCCTGGTCTCGATCACTTAATATAATGAGCGGTAGCATAAAATCATTCCATGCCCAGAGTGTTGTTAATATCCCTACTGTCGCATTCATTGGTGCTAATAACGGAAAGATAACTTTCCAGAAAACCTGCCATGTACTGGCTCCGTCTATGATAGCAGCTTCTTCCAACGTTTTTGGAATTGATTTAATATAACCTACGTAAATAAATACATTAAACGCGAGGCCATACACGATATACAATAGAATTAAACCAGCGATATTATCCATTCCCCAGCTACTTGTCTGCTTAACGATTGGAAGCATCAAAATAGGAAATGGAACAAACATCGCACTTACAAAATAATAAAATAAGAACTTATAAAACTTTTTATGCATATTTCTCGCAATAGCATAAGCCACCATCGAGTTTGTCAAAAGTGTAAAAATAACAACAAAAACGGTAATGGTTGAACTGTTGATTAGGGCATTAAAAAAGTTCGTTATTTCTATTGCATCCAAAAAGTTTTGAAAACGCCATTCTTCTGGAAGAGCTAGCAACGACTTAGACAATTCCTGCGGCGTCTTGAGTGCAATTGTGATGGTCAAATATAATGGCAAAAGTATCAGAATAGACCCTAACATTAACAAAGTCGTAATAATCCAATTTGTTTTGCCTCTCATTATAACTCCACCTCTCTTTTTTGCAGCACTCTAATCTGAACCACTGAGATGATAACGATCACGATAAAGTAAATAACTGCATTTGCTGATTGATAAGCAAACTCTCCACCTTCAAATCCCCCACGGTAAATTAAAAGAGAAATGGATTCCGTTGATTGACCAGGACCACCGCCAGTTAAAGCAATAATATGATCAAATACCATTAAGAAGTTTTTCATGGCGAGTACCATGTTGATAGTAAAGAATGGCGCAATTAATGGAAATGTAATAGCCCAAAACTTTTTCCATGGACCAGCCCCGTCAATACTTGCTGCCTCATATAAATCATCAGAAATGGTAACAAGACCAGCTAGATATAAAATGGTATTAAAGGCTACCGCTTGCCAAACTGCCATAATCACAATACCAATCCAAGCGAGATCTGGGTCGCCCAATATATTCTTGGATAAAGCGTTTATTCCAAGGCTCTGAGCAATATCTGGAATAAAGTGGGCAAAGATAAAATTAAAAATATACCCCACAATTAAGATACCTAATACATTTGGCATAAAATAGACTGCACGAAGCGTCTTATGGAATTTTATTTTCGCATTTAATCCCATTGCAATAAGCAGACTAAAAATATTTACAAGAATAGTTGACACAATAGCAAACTGAAAGGTGAAACCATAAGCGCTTAAAGCCCTTCTATCTTGAAATACATTAAAATAATTTTTAAGCCCTACAAAATTCCACTCTCCATAACCTTTCCAGTCCGTAAAACTATAAAAAATACCTTGTAACACTGGATAAGTATGGAATATAAAAAAGAGAGCTAGTGCAGGTATTGTCATTAAGATATACGTATTTTGTTTCTTTTGCATAATAATCTCTCCTCTTTAAGAAAGCTAAAAACATACCTGCTTCTTACATTTTTAAGCTAGAGCACACTTTAAGGTGCCCTAACTAAAATTATCTATTTTCTACTTTTTCCCATTCTTTATCTAATGTTGTTAAAAACTCATCTTTGTTCTTCTCAATTAAGAAAGCCTGAATTAAGTTAGCCGCTTGCATACCCGCAGGATAATAGTGATCCGGAAAGCTTGTAATCGTTCCTTCCTCAAAGTTCTGTTTGATTCCTTCCATTACAGGATCTTCTTGTAACACACCATGAATAGCAGAGAATGCAGCTTGTTCATCAATATACTGTTTTGCATTTTCTTGTTCTAATAAAAACGCAATAAACTTAGTTGCTTCTTCTTTATTGTCTGCTTCAGCGTTTACTGCTAGTAATACGTCAACACCTGAGACTAGTTTGTTTGCTTCAGGGTTATTTGTTACAGGCATTGCGAACACACCTAAATTAATATCGGGATTCGCTTTTTTGATTTCTGGTATCGCCCAGTTACCTTGGAAGTAAAATACCCCTTCACCTTTCCCGAATGCAGTGTTACCATCACCATAACCAACACCAAAGTTATCATCATGACCGTACTTTATAAGCGTAAGCATTTTCTCTGCTACTTCCGAATAGTCTTCCTGGAAGCTGGCTTCTCCAGCAGACTTCTTAGCTGCAAAGTTTTCAGGCTGAATGTTAGCAGCAACAGAATTCCATGGAATCATGCCTGTCCATGCATCCTTTAACGTAAATTGGATCGGAACTTCACCAGCAGATTCAGCGGTTTCTAAAGCATTTACAAATTCATCCCATGTTCGTGGTACCTCAAGACCAAGGTCTTCTAATTTGTCCTTGTTATAAATAACGGTGTTTGCATTTGATGCGTAAGGAACACCATAAGTACCTTCTTTTGCTTCTCCTACAAGCTGGTTAATCATTTCAATATAAGCCGGTTGAATGTGTTCTAAAAACTCAGATCCAGAAAAGTCTTCAAAAACGCCCGCTCTTGCTAGTTCACCATAAGTTGCATTACCACCAATTGCGACTAAGTCAGGCATGTCACCTTTTGTAAGACGAGTTTTTAATACGGTTTCTGCTTCCGGTGGTGCATTTAATTCAATATCAATCGTTGGATTTTGTTCTTCAAACTCTGCAATTAAACCTTCATAGGTTTCCATATTCTCGGACTTGTTTGAAAACAATTCTAATGTAACGTTACCACCTTCATTACCAGCATCTCCACCACAACCGGTGAGTAATGTGGCACCTACTGCCAAGGAAAATGCACCTGTCAATATTTTTTTAGTATTTTTTTTCATTGAAATTCCCTCCTCTTAAAAAAGACTTTGCTCATTCTTTATAAAATAAACAAAGATAACTCATATTCTTTCTCACAGTAAACGTTTACGTTTTGAAATAAAAATGTTCATATATTATGATTATAAATCTAGTAGAGGGATAGGTTTTTAACAGAAATCCCTTCATCATGAGTAAACGTTTACGTTTGAATCAAAAATTATTTACAGAGGCCTTACCGAATCTCTTTCTATTATTGAATGCGGTAAAATAATATTCCTTGCTTTTTCACCAGTTTCAATCATTTTGAATAACATTTCTGCACCTGTTTGCCCTAATTCATGTAACGGTTGTGCTACAGTAGTTAGTGGAGGAACAGCCATTTCTGCAAGTTTTAAATTATCATAACCTATAATAGACAAATCATCTGGGACATCAATTCCTAACCTATAAGCAGCTACAATAGCGCCCATTGCCATTTCATCACTAGCCACCACAACGCCTGTAATTTCTGGAGAATGATTAATGAGCTTTTTAAAACTTTCCTTTCCAGCATCGTAATCAAATCCATTACTGAATACCACTCGCTCCTCTTTCATTTCTATACCATATTCATGCAAGGCAAGTTTATAGCCTTCATACCTTGGAAAACCCGATATTAAGTCTTCTTTTGGTCCACTTATCATCCCAATCTTTTGGTGGCCATTTTTAATCATGTACTCAGTTGCGCTAAAAGAGGCACTCTTATCACTTACTTTTACATATGGAAACTGAAACCGATTGGACTCAGTTGAAATAAGCACAACAGGAATATTCATATCTAATAAAACTTCATAATATTCCTCGCGCATAGCTTCACTTACCCAGAGGATGGCATCTACTCTTTTTTCTCTAAGTAGTTGTATATATTTCATCGTTTTATTTCCTTGTGCTGCAGTATGACAGACTATAACACTATTCCCATGTTCATGTGTGACCTCTTCAATCCCCCCTAATATTGCAGAAGAGAGCATACTTGATATATCCGGAAACAATACACCAATAGTCTGGGTCTTCTTATTAATCAATCCCCTTGCCACAGCATTCGGTTGATAGCCAAGTTCTTTTATAGCTTTCATTACTTTTCTTTTCGTTTCCTCCGAATATCCAGGCTGATTATTTAGTATTCTTGATACAGTTGCAATAGAGACACTTGCGACTCTAGCCACGTCTTTAATTGTTGCTCCCATCACTCTGCTCTCCTGCTTTCTAATATTTAGTAAACGTTTACGCACAGAAATTATAACACCTTATGTAAACCCTTTCAATTATTATTTTTTCAATGATCTAAAATCTTTTTCAAGAATCACTAAACCTTAAGCCCAAAGTCTCTCCTATTATCAAACCAGTTTCATCTATCCTCTGTGTGACAAAAGAAAGGGCATTCATTTTTTTCAACATAACATAACACCATGCATCTTAAATCAAAGACGATTAAATACTGTCTCTTCTGGACATAACTCAAATAAAAGGAGGTTTTTCAATTGTCAGGCATCGTACTCAAACTTATTGCCACCCCCATCGTCGTATACATTGCCGGTATGATTTTCCCTAACGTCACCTTTAACAGCTTATGGCAACCTATCATTCTTGGTGTGATCTTAGCTTTGGTTGGGAGGATGATGGAAAAGCTAATCCTAAGTCAAAGAACAACGACACTGAGTCTTATCCTAGACTTTGCATCCTCTGTATTACTCGTGTACATTATCTCCCTGCTGTTAATTGGGGCTCGGGTTACCTTTTTCGGTGCGATACTCACTGGACTCCTATTAGGTGTCGCGGAATATTTTCAACACCGCTTTTTCTTGCAATCACAGCAGGGAGGGGAGAAAACACAAAGTTAGTTCGGGAGGTCACCCACATAGTAAATGTCAGGGTGGGGATGGGATAGGAAATCATGGTGCGATATAGTCCAACCATACGCACCTGCTAATTGAAACACAACGAGATCCCCCACCCTTAATTGATCGACATACACATCCCTTACGAGTACATCATTCGGTGTACATAACTCTCCGGCCATTGTCACGGATTCCTCCTTTATCTGAGGGCGTTTAAAAGGATATTCCCATGTATCAACAGGATAGAGGGTGAAAGGATGGCTCATTTTCCATGCCGCCGGTAAACGCAAGTGATGGGTACCCCCACGTAACAAGGCAAAACATTGGTCATGATTCTGTTTCAAATCAACAACTTCAGACACGTAATAACCACACTCTGCCGTTAAATACCGGCCTAGCTCTAGTATAAGTTCGATCCCTTCATCCATAAATGCCTGCTTGAGTGCGTGCAACCCTTGTGTAAACAATGTCCAATCAAAAGACTCATCGCTTCGAGTGTAATTGACACCGATTCCTCCACCGACATTCACCGTATCAATATTCAAATCATACGTCTTGCGCCATTCGCTTGCTTTTAACAAGCAGGTTTGAACAAACTTAAGATGGACATCGGCGTCTAAATTATTAGACATGGCATGAAAGTGGAAGCCACGTATGACTAGATTGGGACACTGGATAAGCTTGTGAATGATGTCAGGTACTTGATTTTCATCCACGCCAAATTGGGTGGCTACACCAGCCATTTTGATTCGGCTATGTGAGACATTCTGCCGTAAATTGACGCGAATAATCACCGGCACTTTCCGGTTAGCTTGACACGCTATAGACTGTATGCGGTTCACATCGTGAAAGCTCTCGACATTGATTAAGCTTAAGTCTCCTTTTGCTGCCTTCTCGATTTCCCCCTCTTTTTTGGCTGGCGCCCCAAATATCATCGGTTTTGTGGTGACGTCTCTTACTTTCGTCATTTCACCTAACGAAGCCACTTCAAAGCCATCCACCATTTTTTCTAAAGCCCGAATAATCTGTTTATCTGGATTAGCTTTAATGGCATAGAATAGGCGACAATAAGACGGCAATGTGTGCTTAAGCTCGGCTGCATGTGAGCGGAGCTTATCTAAATCATAAAGATAAGCGCAGATTCCTCGTCCTCGTTCCTTGTCCCGTATGAGCTGAGACACTTGCTGTGACAGCTTTTGGTTCATCCCCATTGTTTACACTCCTCTTCTATCTTCTAGTACTCGCGCTCCCTTTTTCAGCCATAGGTCTTTTCTCCACATAGCGAGACACAGCGTTGAGAGACAACAGCCAACTCCCATGAAGATGCCGGCTGTTAGCACACCATACATCTGGGCAATCCAGCCTATAAAAATAGCGCCAAGAGGAATATATCCCCGGTCCATTAAAGCGATACTTAATACTCTCCCACGATACTGTTCATCGACGTGTAATTGCAGCCATATACGGCTAAGAGTGCGATAGTACTGACTCACAAATCCAATAAAAAACATACACAGGATAGACAGATAGATATGATCATGGAACAACATAAAGAAACTTAACCCTAATCCAAAGCTGAAGGCTGACACCAACAAGGTTTGTCCAGAGGATTCAGGTTGCTTCACTGAAAGCGTCACGGTGGCTAATATGGCACCTGCTGAAGATAAGGATAGTAATAGGCCGAATCCATCGGGGCCTAAACCGAGCAACGCTTGTGAAAACAAAGGTAACATCGTGGTATACGGAAACCCAAACACCATGGGCGCAATGGCTAAAAGAAGGACGGATAGCACCATCGGATGAGCCTTGATATAGTAAAATGTGGCCTTTAACGATGACGATGACGATGTTTTTTCAGTTACTTGGATGTTAGCGTTTAAACCGTCATTTTTATCTCTATTTTGTGGCGACAGGTTACCGTTTCCCTGTTGTCGGTCTTCAGGTTGCTTTGTCGCCTTGTCCTGATCAGTCTGCAACCGATGTGGGTTTAATGACATAGACCACAGGGCAATTAAGGCCACAAGAGGACCGATCGTCAGGATGTATAACAAATGACCAGCTTCAATATGAAGTAACAGTATGCCTGCTGCGGCAGGTCCTAACATCCTTGCGAGGTGGATGCCCATGGTTTGAATCGCCACTCCACTACTCAGAGCAGCGGCTGGTAAAACATTAGACAAAAAAGCTTGACGCACGGGCACTTCTACCGTCATGAAAATAGCACGACCCATCATAGTGCCTAACAGAATAGTCACCGCCCACTGTTGACTCACGACGAAAGCTACAGCGATGCTGGTTAGAAACAATCCTAGATACGTCCACATCAAGAGCTTTTGACGATCCCATTTGTCTGCCATTACGCCTGAAGGTAGCGTGAACAATAACACCGGTAATAGCCTGCATGCATTAACGAACGCTAGCATCACTGGAGATTGCGTCCATTGGTACACAATCCAATTGATAATCGTCAAGTCCATCCAGTCCGTTGTTCTGACGACAACACTACCGTATATCAGCTTGCGAAACTGAGGATATTTTAAGGCTGATATTGATGTTGTTTTTAGAGTAGAACTGGGGAACCTAACCATCTCTAAAGCGTCCTTTCTACTTGGTGCAATGGATTGAGCACTTGGGTGTAACAGTATCCTTCGTCTGGTTTTAAGCGCATTGTTGTTAGCGCCTTATGCTTCACCATAGGCTCATATAAACGAGCTGCATCATCTTTAGCTTGCTCGTAACCTTCTCTAATTAAGGCCTGGAAACATTGGTCACAACGTGCTCTGACGATTTCCCACAATACGTCCTCTGCTACACCTGTATACTCACATAGTTGAACAATAAGTTCACCGATATGGTTTTGAAATACCGTATAGTACGCTTTGTCCCACATCTCGTCTCGGTTATACGTTACCGTCACTGAATCGGAATAAAAGTCAGCATCATAGCCCTGTCGTTTTAAACGTGGTATATAAATACGGGCGCCACCCCAGTCTCTAAAATATAATCCGACTGGTTGTCCCTGACGGAATACAGGCACACTATTCTGTAAGTGACCTTCAAGAGCAATCCCGTATTTGGTTAATAATGTGAGGACCCCTGGGAGTAAGTGAGAAAGGTACTCATTAAAAAAGGAGATCAAACCCTCGTGTCGTTCACGTTGCAAATGCGCACAATACGTATCCAACAATTCAGCGATGATAGGCTTGCCGGAGACAGGTGAAAGACTATATAAACTACAACCGACAATGGCTAACTGATCATCTGCGAGTTGTTTATCTACATTCTCTCTTAGGACAACGCTTAAATTCCTCGATTGATCTTCTCTTTCCGATCGAAAACTATAACCCGCTACCTCATAAATAGGCTTAAACGTATCTAAGTGAGATTCATGTGCGAGTATGTCTGAAATAAGTCGCGTAAACGGGACAGCATTCATTGCCGTTTGGGTTGAAATAGAGCGTACTGTGGACGTCATTTGACTATTGACTGCTAACTTCAGACTTGGTGTACCAACACCTATAGGCACTAACGTTCGAAAAGAAGACGTCGCCCGACCTTCGAGCTGCAATTCGTCTAAGGGTACAAGAATATCTTCACGTAGCTCCTCAGTGTAAATGTCCTGAAGGGCGTGTTTATATTGCCACTCGTGGACAGGAAGCCACTGATATGAGGTCGGGTCATATCCTTTCTCCCTCATGAGGAGATGGTATCTATTTTCGATTTCTGGAAAGGCGTCAGCCAAACCGTTGAGCTGCAACTCATGAGAGAGTAAATAATCTTTTCTTAGCGCAACAAAACGAATAGAGAATGGCTGATGAAATTCAGGGGAATAACGTAGCACGTCTCCCGGGCTTAATTTCGTTTTTGTTTTGGCACACGGGTGAAGCTGATGTCCTTCGACACAAAGTTGTTCAAAAAAGGTGGTTTTTGACCACGTCGGGTCCTCCACAGATTGGGCTAACGCATAATCTAGTGCTGTTTGAATGCCTGTAGATAGAGGTCGCCTACCCGCTTGTATAGACGCACACTCTGCGTGAAACTCTGCTATAGCCAACGCTAAATTGGCTGTGGCATTACATAACTCTTCATACAACTGAGCCGCTGATGGCGTTGTTAGAGTTTGTAAATATGTTAATAGCTCACCTGCTGTCTTAATCTTGTGACACCCTTCTTCGGTGATATGTAATACGTCATCCGATAATACAAAGCGACGATAGGCGTAGGTTGTCTGAACAGGAAAAACGAGTCGTCCGCCTTCACAATCACATACAAAATACGTGACGTTTTCACGCAAACCTAATGCCTCCAATTGTGTCAGAACATGTTTCGGTTTCTCTATCATATGGTTTGGTTCTGCCTGATCCACTACCCCATCAGCATTGTTTTTCCTCACCGTTATAGCGTTTGTGTAAAGGCCATTCAAGTCTTCACGAAGGACGGCCGCCGCAAACTTATATAAAACTTTCTTCTGTGCCTCTTCTATCGCTTCCTGAAAGTACGGCACCATGTGTGGATGATGAGTCTGAAGATATTGCTCGGTATGGTTCAGTTCTTCATGTTGCTCTACCGTTGGCATGAGCCATCACCTTCCTTCTCGACCACTTGTAGTGGATTAGGAACACGGGTATACGCGTTATCTGTGATACGATCCATCAATCTCATCTTGAGTAAGGCTTTTAGAGGGGCGTGAGAAGATAGACACATCTTTTCGATGACCTCTGCTACACGCTGGGACGCCTGTTCTGCTTTAAGATGATCGAGGGTCTCTTTAATGGATTGGGCCACAGGACGCCATAATCTCACCTCAGATACCCCTCTCTCCCTAGCCAGCAAGACAATCATTTCTCCCAAATGATTATGTAATATAGCGTGGGAGAACATTGTAAAAAGATCCTCATCCTGCTCCGTTAAAACGTTTGTATCGTTGTTAATTTGGGGGACATGGCCAATCGTGCTTCGTAACTGACTCGCTTTGATACGTATCCCGCCGTTATCTCGTAGAATAAAACGTACTGGCATCCCCTCTCGCATGACAGGTATCGCATTCTGCAAGTGCGCCTCCATACTCACCCCGTACTTCGTCATCAAGGTAAGTAAGGCTGGAATCAGTTGCCGCGCGTAAGTCCCAATATATTGAACAGCGGCGTCCTCGAATGACAAAGCTCGCTCGCTTGCAAGATGCTCAATGCATTCAACTAGAACCGTTTGATCTGTAACCGGCGACTCACTAATGAGAAAAGCAGCGGGGATTGCGACCTCATCGTGACCCAAATCAGCTTCGGGGTTTGAACGTAATAACGCTGCAACATTTTTGCTCAGAAAGTCGGCGTCGGCGTCGCCATCTCCGTCCCCTTCTGCCTGGTAATGTACGCCACCGTTTTCTAGAGAAAATGACAATTGACGGGCGACGTCATCATCTTGTTGGTAAATCTGATCTAAAATGGATGAAATCACAGGACCGTTAAAGACTGATGTGGGAGAAACGATACGTTTGGCACTCGTCATCTGTACGTTCATCGCGGTTTTAATATGATGGCGGCTTCGACTCGCATATGGTGCAAGTGTCCGATAAGAAAGTAACGCTTGTGTGTGTATCGGCACACCCTTTAATGGCACAACGAGACCTCGCGCCATATCACTTGTAAGTAAAGGTTGAATCACGTGCTGATATTGCCAGCGATGAACTGGGATAATCTCATAAGGAATATCATGAGGACCATGGACTTGAGATAAAGGCCTTAGCTGTTCCTCGAACGCTTCCTTAACCTCAGGGTACTCACTGAGCAGGATATCGGTCAGGCTTCTATCTGTCATGGCTGTGACGTTCACCAAGCTATGATGAACGGCAACGGGGATGACCTCCGGGCTTCCTCCCCATTCAGGAGCATCTTGGAGGACATCAAGCACATCAATGCCGATCCGTGTTTTGGTACATGGATGAAGTGTATGACCTTTGATCACCCATTGTTCAGCAAAAACTAAGGGACTGAAGTCTTCGTGTGTTTGTTTCTCATTAAGCAGATAGGCAAACGTCCCATTGACTCTGCCAGAGGACTGAGGTAGCCGATCACGTCGCCACTTTGCCCCAGTCATGGCTAAAGCGTCATGAACCACAGCACTGTCTAGTTCACGGCACAGATTCTGCTTACGCTTCTCCTCTATGTCAAGTGTCCTCACAAGATCAACAGGGTGAGTGAGGCTCACCACCCGATCCTGGTGTTCACAGTGGATATCTGCCCCTATATCAATGTGATGTAGTATGTAACGTTTTTTGATCGGGATCGTGAGTACCCCTTTTGAACTTGTGACAATCGTCGCTTTTAGATTACCCCCCTCTTCTGCCCACGATACTTGAAATAAGTCTTCTCTTAGGATGGCCTGTATGAGCTGGTGCAGGATACGTTGGCGGGCCTGCGGTAAATAAGCCTGATATACAGCGGGTAAATGAGGAGCGTGACGGTTTAATTTGTTGTAAACGTCTTGTTCAATCTCACGCAGCGCTATCTCTCGAACCATGTTTTCCCCTCCAAATAAATTGTGATGGATTACATATTCTATTTTCTACTGCTCATGTGATAATATAAGAGATATATTATGAATGAGAATGATTATCAATATCTTTTATATTAGATGATAACGATAATCATTGTCAATAAATTTTTTGAAATAAAAATACCATTCTGGGATGGATATAGCGTGCATCACGGCTAGCATGTGGAAAGGCAAAAACAAAAAAATACACGCCATTTTAGCGTGTATAAGTGTCATACAAAGGGGATCAATCATCTCGTGTTAAAATGGTCCCCTCTGATGTTTCATTTATTATTTTGTTAGTCAAAGTGAACATCAATGACGACGATTTCTGAACGACTCCCTATCCGAATGGCGGGACCCCAAAATCCAAAGCCTGACGAGACAATGGCGTGTAGACTTCCTTTTTTCTTGTAACCCCAATCTAGTTCATATATTTTCTTCGTGATGAACTGATTGGGTGCCATCTGTCCTCGGTGCGTATGACCGGCGAGGTATAAATCAATTCCTGCTTTCTGTGCCTTACTTAATTCATAAGGTTGATGATCTAACAGAAAAAGGGGTAATTCAGAATCTAAGTCCTGTTTTAACGCCTCTATTGTCATCCGATGATGATCTGTCCGATCCTTTCGCCCTATAATATAAAAATCTTCATTGATTTTTACAACTTCATCTAATAGTATTTTGACTTGTATCCGTTCCATTTCCCGTAAGAACCTTGGAATTTGTCCCCCATAGTATTCATGGTTGCCCAACACACCGTAAATGCCTAGCGGTGCTTTCATATCCGCTAAGATATCTCCCATGCCTTTGCGGATAAAAGAGTCAGGAGCGTCATCAATGATATCACCGACAAGGAAAATGATATCAGGCTGACGTTCGTTCACACGTTTCACTAAACGACGAGCGTGAGTAGACCCGGACAATGCACCGAAGTGCATATCAGACGCCATGGCAATACGCAGAGTTTGTAAATGATCTTTTTGCTGGCTCTCTCTATCTGTGCTATCTGTGTTGCCTGTGTTTTCTACATTGCCTGCCCTATCGGTACTGACATCTACGTCTCCATCTATTTTGGTTCCTGTCTTCTTTCTCTTCGGTATACGGATACTATACGTCCTAACGACTGGACTATACGCATAGTATGTGCCAAATAATCCGATCACAAGATATGTACAGATAACAAACCAACCGAGAACGTTAATCGCTCGCTCCGAAGAAATATTGAGTAAAAGCAACACAAAGTACATCATCGACGTAACCGGGAGTATGATGATAGCATATTGCAAAACAGCGAACCAATAAGCACCGACCACCTTGAGAGGAGCAAACACAGGGTGTACCCAAGCTAAGATATAAGCAAAAGATACGACGATAAAAATGGTTATGTACAGCCAAAATGGGGGGTGACTAAACTGTGTTTCGATCCAAAGCCAGCCATTCCACCCAATATATACGTTGATAAAGGCGTATATGGCTAGTTTTAATCTCAAACTATTTTTACGTTTCAAACCTGGTGATCTCCCTTCAACTTCATCAAAACGCAATCCAACGACGTCATCTTGTCTATATTATACCTACCTTTTGATGCCCTCAGACACAAATGGATTTAAGCACTCGTCATGTTTTTCTCAAGAACCGAGTTTTAATCTTAAAGCGCCCAGTGCCTGATGGCTTTCGCTACCCCATGTTCGATATGACTCGCCGTCACCCAGTCAGCTTCCTCTTTCACTTTTTCTTGAGCGTTACCCATAGCCACCCCTATGCCCGCTTCCTTAATCATCGCCAAGTCGTTGAGACTATCGCCCATCGCTAATACATTTTCCATGGTAATCCCTAACTTATCACATACTTTTTCAATGGCTCGGGCTTTGTTAACGCCTGCGGCGTTAATTTCTAAGTTTTGTAAGCTTGAATTCGTAATCTCCAAATCCTCATTCTGAGATAGTTGGTCAAAAATGATTTGTCTTACCTCATCATCCTCAACATCGAAACCGAACTTCATCCACTCATGTTCAGTTAGGTCCTCAGGAAACTGGTCACGGTAAACATTATCCACCGTTGTGGCCCAACAGTTCGTTTTATGTTTTTGTTTGAGATCCCACATTTCGTGAACGTGGTCGATGTTGAGCAATTGTCGCTCGACCAATTCGCCAGACTCGTTCCATATCTCACTTCCATTGACGGTTACAAGGTATGACTTGAGGGATAATGAGTCGACTAAATCGGCGCATGTTAATTTACTTCTACCTGTACTAATGACAACATGTATCCCCCTGTCTTGAGCCTCCTGAATCGCCTTTCTGTTTTCGTCTGAGATCTCGTGTTTTTCGTTTAATAACGTCCCATCCATGTCGATGGCGATGAGTTTGATGTCATTTTTGCTTTCTTGATCTTTGTGTGGTGTCTCCATCTTTTTTCTCTCCTAACTCCATCTTTTTCTACTAATCTCATTCCCTATTTTAACAAATGTCATCACAGACTTCTTCTTTTTAGTGTCATCATTTTTAAGAGTAAGTGGGCATGTCGTCACACATGGTGCATAAAAATAGAATTAGGAAAACTTGTCTTAGCAGTCAAGGGGGAAGATCATAATGAACTTAAGTATATTTGAAGATATTGCTCAGATGGGTTTCTATATTACATTCGGAGCACTGGGATCACTCGTGGCATGGTTTATATACACTAGAATTGTCTACTTTTCACTTTCTCAAACGCGGACATGTGACAAATGCCTATATAATTATCGCTATGGTAAGAACGAGGTTAAGACCGTCTGTCCGCACTGCGGGGAGAAGTGGATTATCGTAAACAAACGGCCTAAAGTTATTGCTGAAAATCATGAGGTTAAGAAAGGCTAAACGACGTCAATGTTGGGGTAAAGATAAGGAGCACAATCTACTCCCTTAAATCTGACACGCTCACTTGTTTGCACTGAGAGCATACTTGCGGTTGCCCTTACTCAGGCCAAAAAAAAAAGACATGTGTTGCTCATCGGCATACATGTCTTTTTGTCGTATATTTATTTGTTGATATTTTATTTTAAAACATACGAGGCTAATACACTTTGTAACTCATAAATGTTTAAGCTTTTATTAAACTTTT
>NZ_JAERVL010000039.1 GCF_016745835.1 Caldalkalibacillus salinus
TTGTCGTATATTTATTTGTTGATATTTTATTTTAAAACATACGAGGCTAATACACTTTGTAACTCATAAATGTTTAAGCTTTTATTAAACTTTTTCTCAATCGGCATAGAGCTACCAGATAGCCAAATTTTCAGATCTGCATCAAGATCGAAGCTCCCAGCCGTTTCGATTGAAAAGTGAACAATGCTTTTATACGGAAGGGAGTGAAATTCAGTCTTTTTACCGGTCAGGCCTTGCTTGTCTACGAGTAATAATCGCTTATCAGTAAAAATAAATAAGTCCCTAATGAGCTTGTATGCTTTCTCTATTTCTTCACCCGGTGCTAGCATTTTAGCGAATTCTGCTTCTAATTCTTTTACGTCAACCTCCGATGCATTCCCCATCAAACCGTCTAAAAAACCCATTAATCAACCCTCCTCTACTAAAAATATACTTATATTTTTAAACACTACCACTATTTCCCTTAATGTCAAATGTTTTTTATCATTCTATTAACGAACATCCTGACCTTAATCTTCTTTGAACAGGTGATTGAGCATGATATTAAACCCAACAAAGAATATTGGAGGAAAGACCCAGATAGAAAGGCCATAAATGAAGGAGATGAGCGAGTCACTTGTACGCAGATCTAAACCCTGAATGATGGTCACCAATAACCAGCCTGTACTTAAGGTAAAAACAAACCTTAAGAACTTATTGAAGGAACGACTGTACACTGTAGATTGAGATAAATCATAAAAATAGAAACCTAGACTAATAGCAGTAAAAAGAAACCCGTATAAGTAAAAATAATATTCAATATGAAACAACAATGAATACAACTCCTTCTGTGTGAATGAATGCTGCAGCCAGACAGTCTCGTCTTCTAAATATAAGGGGGGTTCAATTTTATTAGTAGACCAATTCGGCGTAAACAATATACACACCATCATCCATACGTCTCACGCTCGTCGTAAAACGATATTGCTCAAGCCAATGTATAAGCTGGGATAAATCGGCATAGTAGGTTTGCTCTATGTCCTGATCACTATCCCACTCCCCTCTTTGTGATATTGAAGCGATGTATGCCTTGCGCTGTGCTTCTGTTTCAAACATCACGTCCCCAAAACAGATCCTCCCATGTGGTTTTAACACACGTCGCATCTCCTCTAACGCGACGTTTTTCTGTTCCTCAGTAAGGTAATGCATGTGATAGCTAGACACGACATAATCAAACTGTTGGTCAAGATACGGGATAGCTAAGACATTACCTAGTTTTGTGGGGATGTGCGGATACTATAAACACACCTTTGAACACGAAACGGTATAAGCCTTTCGTGCAAAGGTGTGTTGAGTAAAGAATAATAAAATATACAAGCGTTCACCGTTCACTCATGCTGTTTTCAGCATGTAATTAAGAAAGAAGTGGTATGCGATCCTGATACTGTTCGATCAATCTTTGATTGTGTTCATCTGAACCGTCAATATTGCCGCTTAAAAAGATGGGCGGTTCAAACCCATTTTCGGCCATGATTTCAATAGCGTTGGCTAGTATGGCGTTCAAAATGGTTGCGCCCACAACGGTTGAGCTTGGCCCAAAAGGAATCGCCACCTTGTCGTGTGTGAGTAGGGCATCGCCCTTCACGGCATGGTTATCAATGACAAGATCGACTGAGTTATACAAATGTTTCCCACTCTCATGACGTGAAGGCTGGCTTTGAGAATAGGCGATTGACGTGATCCCGATGACATAAGCTCCCTTGTTCCTAGCGTGCTGTGCCACATCTACAGGGACAGGGTTTCGACCAGACGTTGAAATGACGACCATCACGTCCCCTGCCCGGATATCTTGTTTGTCCATAAATGCTTGCGCATATCCATTTTGTCTCTCCAGTTGAGACGAGCGTACAGCCCCTTCATGAAGCATCAAAGGTTCAACAAAAATAGGACTAATAGGGACTAATCCACCTGCTCGGTAAAACACTTCTTCCGTTAGGATATGAGAATGACCACAGCCGAACAAATGAACAATGCCACCCGCTTGAATCTTGTCGGCCACTTTTTGAGCCGCCTGTGTCATGCTCTCTTGCTCCTGTTGTTCTACCTTGTTTATCGTCTCTTTAATTCTGCGAAAATACGTTTGTAACAAGGTATCCCTCCTTTCTCTCCACCCTCTATACGATTGGCTAGAGGAGTATTATGCCGTATAACTTTAAATTTTGCTTAATAGCCCTACGTCATCTGCTTTTGACCTTGTCTCTCGCTTCTTCTAGGAGCTCGACCATCTTGCTTATGGCCTGTTCAACGATGATCGCTCCTTTCTTCTTTGTCGCCCGGGTGGCGTCACCTAGCACAGCCGTGTCCGTGAAAGTCTCCCACGGGGTCGGGGTGACGTCCGCACTCTCTGGGATTATCGGGTTTTCATTAAGGGCTTTGCTCATATCCACCTCTTCCTCGGCGACATACAGCATAAGTGACGTTTCTATTTCGCACGCATGAAAATAGGTGCTATGCGAAGAAGTAGTGTCCCGTATCTCATCCATAAGTTTTTTGGTGCCCGGATAGAAGAAGGCGAACACTTTGAAATCTGAATATCTTTCAAAAAGCTGACGCGAAGCTTCTTTTAATGCATTGGCGTTACCTAAATGACCGTTAATAAACGCTAAGATCCTGATGCCTTGCCGATACAAGCTTTCTCCGATATCTACAAGCATAGAAACGAGCGATTCATTACTAACGTGAATACTCCCTGGAAAGTTCTTCAGACTCCATACCTGCCCAAATGGCAAAAGAGGAAGCTGGAGGGCACCTGTTTTCTCGGCCACCGTCGCAGCCAGTTTCTCAGCTAGGATGTTGTCTGTCCCTAGAGGGAGATGGGGTCCATGCGCTTCTACCGCCCCAATGGGCAGCAGAGCAATTTGACTATCTTTTATTTTCTCTTTTATGGTGTAAGATGTTGCTGTATCAAAGCGCATGTGATGGCCTCCTTCAGTACTTAAAAGTGAAACAGCGCGCAGGGTTATCGATGAAGAATTTGCGGATTAACGACTCACCGTCGAAGCCTTCACGCTCTGCCTCATCCTTAAATCTAGGCACCCACTTGGCGATAATATGCTCTAATCCTAATCCATAGTCATAGTGTTTGAAATAACTTTTTCTTGCGGTATCCCCACTGACGAGAATTTGATCTTCGTAACCTTTTTTCACGAGTTGCAGGATGCAATTGATGCGCGTGCTTTCTGGGGCGTACTTAATCTTGGCAATGCCGTCAAAGCATAGATACGCGCCCGTCTTGGCCACCTGCTCATGATAGTAGGGGTCTGGATTACGATCCATATGCCCAAAACTGACGTGAGCTAAGTCTACACCCTCCCGCTTTAACAACGCGATTTGTTCTAAAGCCATGGTTCCGGCTTCTGTATGCGAATGAACGGGCGCCTTAGTTTCGTGGTGAGCACGAGCAACCGCCTGTAAGGCTTTAATTTCTAACGGCGTGATGCGGTTATAGCCCGTGCCAAACTTCACTTGTCCTGCCTTAAAAGAGGTGTCTTCTAAACCTTCTTCCACTTCACGAATCACATGATTTGCAAGAGAGGAAACGCTTTCTTGTTCAATCCAGCTCCCGTACGACTCGTATGAACCCAAGATTGATTGTAGTTTTGCTGGCAGTTTCGCTTGCCATAGAAAGCTCTTGTTGAAGCCAGCCGTTCCGATAATATGGGTTTGTGTGTCCTCTGCAAGCTGTGCAACTGCTCTGACGTCTCGACCATAATCAATGGCTGTGGCATCGACAATTGACTGTCCACCATGATGCTTGAAATCTAATATATCCTGTTTCGTTTTGAGCGGATCATCAAGAAGGAGATCATCTTCTCCCCGTTCTTGCCAATAAGGAGGACGACACACAAGGTGTTCATGGGCATAAGTGAAACCAAGTGACTGTGGTGCTATATCGTGGTGCAACGTGCGGATAAACGTCATGATGTGTGCCTCCTTTTAGAAGAATAACTGTGCTAAGAATTTAATGATGGGTCCTAAGATGAACATGTCTGAGTCAGCGGCCCACATGGCGGTGTCTGGTACAGTTGAGCTAAGCAGGGCATTCACCATAATATATTGCCCCCAGGATACGACAGTAGAGGTGATAAAGCCGGCTAGTAAAGCCCCTCTCACGCCACCAGTAGCATTACCGAACACACCCGCTGTGGCTGAGTGGAAGAAGATGACGATCATCGTTGGGACAAAGATATAGCTTACCGTGTTACCAATGACCACAAGCCATAGAAGTGATCCAAAGAATGCGCCTAAGAAACCTAGAATGACGGCGTTAGGTGCGTAAGGGAACACAACAGGACTATCGAGTGCAGGCTTCGCTCCAGGTACTAATTTGGTGGCGATACCATTAAAGGCAGGTACGATCTCACCGATAAACATTCTGACCCCCATGAGTACAATGGCGATACCACCTGCGAACATGAAGGATTGTATAATGGCATAAATGATAAAGCTTTGTTCCCCTGATTGAGCCATTAGCTCTTCAGCACCTGGTGTGCCTTTGGCTATGAGGATAATCGCACCGACGAGGAATAATACCCCCATCGTTAAGGCCGTGATAACATTGGAGTCGCGTAAAAACTCAAGCCCTTTCGGTACTTTAATTTTTTCGGAGTCATTGTCTTTGTTGCCGGCATACTTTCCTGCTAAGGCACCAAGTAATGCCACAGAAGCTGAGGTGTGACCTAGGGCAATATTGTCGTTACCCGTAATTTTTCGCATAAACGGCTGAGTTAGCGCCGGTTGCAGGGTCCAATAAAGACCCATGATGACCGCTAGGAATATGACGAGTTTGGTTGGAGATACATCGCCAACGGTATGAACAACAATACCGGCGAAAATGGTTGTAGTCCAAAACATCATATGACCTGTTAGATAGATGAATTTAAATCTTGTGAATCGGGCTAGAAGAACGTTAATCAGGAATCCAAGCGTCATAGCTAGAGCTACTGCACTGCCATACTGTGCATTAAATGAATCTTGCCCCATAAATTCACCGAGGCTTTCGGCCTCAAGACCGAAGACTTCCTTCCACATCGGCTGAAACACCATCAGAGCATCAACGATGACCCCTGATCCTGCACCGATAACGAGAAAGCCGATGACAGCTTTGAATGTGCCACTCATCAATTGACTGACATTTTTCTTTTGCAAAAGTAAACCGACAAAGACAATAAACCCTAATAGTATAGCTGGTGTGCCAAACACGTTTTCAACCATCCACATGATGCTGCTCATTAATTGGTTACTCTCTCCCATGGTTGAATCCCCCTTTATGAATTGACTTGCTTGCAACCTGTTTAATCTATCTGAGTGCTACTACGACACCTAGGAGTGTAGCGCTTCGGATAAAGCTGCTTTGATTTCGTTCGTATCAAAGTAGTTATTGACGATGACGACGGTGCCTTCATGACCTGTCAAGCTTTCAGCTAGCTCAGCGCTCGTTATAATATAATCGGCGGGCATACCTGACGCACTGGATACATCTGTGTGTTCAACATCTGCCTCGAGCTCTAGCTCTTTGACCACGTTCTCTACGTTCATTCTAAGAATTAAGCTTGTACCTTGACCTAATCCACATACGGCTAAAATTTTCATCTCAATCCCTCCAGTAATGTTTGTAAGTCTTCAGGTGTTGTGGCTTGTATGATTTGTCTCACTTTATCTTGGTCTCCCATAAGCCCAGACAACCTTTGCAGTAACTGTAAATGTTCTTCGCTAGATGATGAAGCCAAGGCCAGAACAAGTCTGACGGGGTCATTTGTTGTGTGACCAAATGTGATGGGTTCTTTAAGTTGTACAAGGGATACGGCCGCCTCTTTTACACCGTCCTCTGGTCGGGCGTGTGGCAAGGCAATACCTGGTGCTAACACGATATAAGGGCCATTCTCTTCATACGATTGAACCATGGCATTGACATACGAGTCATCCGTTGCTCCTGACCGTACCAGCAATTGTCCAGCCACTTTTATCGCTTCTACAGCATCGGCGACATCAACGTTTAATTTTATGAGATCTTTTGCTATGAACTTCATTTAAAGTCTCCTTTGTCTCGTGATGTGATCGATATACATTTAACAGCGCACTTGCACTTGGGGCATTCCCCCTTTCAAAAAATGAAGGTCTTAAAAATCGATATTTTTATTGCTTAGTGACCTCTCTTCATCTCAGTGACAAATTTGTAGCGGTCACCACGGTATACCGATTTGACGTATTCTAGTGGGGTACCGTCTGAGAGATAGCTATTCCTTTTGATCAGCAAGACAGGGGTATGGGGCTCTACCTTCAACATACGACTCTCCAAGTCCGATGCTAAACTCGGTTCTATCGTCTGCCGGGCATGAGTGAGAGACAAGCCTAAATCATTCTCTATATAATCATAGATGGATGAACGGACAATGCTCTCTGTTAACCCATGGACTTCATTTTTCCTCAAGTAAGATTGCTCTAGTGCCATAGGTTGACCATCTGCTAGGCGTAAACGGCTGATGTGATAGATCGCATCTCCTGGATTCAACTGAAGCTCGCGACTTTCGGTCGTTGTGGCTTCAATCTCCTTGAAATCTAGTATCTCCGTACTAGGTTCCATGCCCCTCAGCCGCATATCTTCTGAAAAGCCTGTCAGTTGCCCAAGTGACTGTTCAATCTTCTTCTCTGCTACAAACGTTCCTTTCCCCTTCACCCTGGTGATGAGTCCTTCGTTAGCGAGGTTTGTAATCGCTTGCCTGATGGTCATTCTACTAATGTGAAACGCCTCAGAAAGCTCTCGTTCTGAAGGAATCATATCCCCTGGCTGCAGCTTGCCTTCCTCAATTAATGTCCTGAAATGCTCTTCTAATTGGTAGTAAATTGGAATGGGAGATTCTTTATCTATCATTCATGACACCTACTTTATCCTGTACACTTTGCGCAATAGACTCATCGATCATCACCGTCACTTGAGGGTGTTCCCTGAGCACCGTCACCGGCCACTGCTCCGTGACAACATCAGATGAAAGTAGCTCTTGTATCGCTTTGGCTTTTTTCTCCCCGCTAGCCAAAAGATAAATGTGCTTGGCCTGCATGATGGAAGCGATGCCCATGGTGATCGCTTGCGTCGGAACCTCATCCTTTGACGGGAAGTGCTTCGCATTAGCTTCAATGGTTGAAGGGGCTAATTGAACAACGTGGGTGTGTTGATTAAAAGAGGTGCCGGGCTCATTAAAGCCGATATGACCGTTGACACCAACCCCTAATATTTGAACATCTATGCCCCCATGCTGCTGTATTAATCGGTCATAACGATCGCATTCTTGTTGTAAATGCCCGACATCGCCTCTTGGAATATACGTTTGTTCTAAAGGTATGCCTAAAGGTTCAAAGACATGTGTGTTCATATAGTAACGGTAACTGTAAGGCGATTGGGGGCTCAAACCGACATACTCATCTAAATTAAACGTTTTCAAGTCTGCTAAAGGTAAACGATTCGCATGATGTAACTGAATAAGTTCCTTGTATAGCCCCAAAGGAGTGCTTCCCGTAGCCAATCCGAGGTTTAGTGAATGGTGTTTGCTTATATGGTTATATACTGCGCGTGCCGCTTGTTGGCTGAGTTGTTCGTAGTCTGATGTCACAATCACCTTCATCGCTCTCACCCCTTTCTATTCGAATAGACTAGCGACCCTCTACAGAACGTATACTGTACCTTATAATGCTCATTTAAAATGACAATATCCGCATCTTTACCTGGGGCTAGGCTTCCTTTTCGGTCATCCACCCCTAACTCTTTCGCTGCGTTTAGGGACGATAATTTCATTAGGTCTTTGAGTGACAGAGTAGGTAATGCTGCCATATTTTTAACAGCGTCGTTCATTTTTAAAACGCTACCCGCTAGTGTACCGTCATGTAACCTCGCCTCACCGTCGTGTACGATAACCTCTTGACCTCCAAGATCATATTTGCCGTTGCGAAGACATTTGGCTCGCATGGCATCGGTGATCAATTGCATTTTGTCGGGCCCTTTATGTCGATAGGCAAGCTGTACCATTTCGTGGCGTACGTGCAGGTTATCAAAAATAATTTCGGCCATAATCTCATCATGTAATAAAGCAGCCCCGACTGTCCCCGGCTCTCTATGGTGCATCCCTTTCATAGCATTAAAGAGGTGTGTGGCATGAGTCACCCCTCGTTTCACCGCATCGCTTACCCGTTCGTAAGTGGCATTCGTGTGTCCCATCGATGGAATCACACCTTGTTGGCTTAAATGCTCAATGAGCCCATCTGTATCTTCCTCTGGTGCCAGTGTGACAAGCTTAATGTGCCCCTCTGCTATACGCTGCCACTGAGCAAATTGCTTTACAGAGGGCGGTATCACTTGATCCTTGGGTTGAGCACCCGCTTGATCAACATTTATAAAAGGGCCTTCCAAATGAATACCGAGCACCTCCGCTCCTTCATGTTCCTTTTTCATATATTGGGCGACTTGTGCTAGCGCCTGAGATATGGCTTCGTCACTTTGAGTGATCGTTGTGGCGAGGTAACTCGTTGTCCCTTCCTGCGGCAATGCTTGTGACATGGTATGCAAGGCTTCTTCAGTCGCATCCATAACGTCGGCCCCTGCCGCGCCATGAATATGCACGTCAATAAAACCTGGTAGAATGAGATGTTGCTCTCCCACCTGTATGACTTCACATGATGAAAGGCTGACAGGCAGTTGATCCTTCCTCCCTACAAATGTCAAATTTCCTTTTTCAATAAGGAGACAATGGGACGCTCCGTATATGCCTTGCTCCGTTACGATCTGTCCACCTGTGATGACAGTACGTTGGTGACTCATGACGATATCATCCCTCCTCTGCCCATAGAGCAGTGTAAACGTTTTCTATAGTATAACAACTAGAGCATTAGTTGTCTAGACCACTTAAAGTCATAGACTGAATACGAGGGCTAAGATGTCCTCTTTGAATATGCTCTTGTCAGCAAGTATAAGGATTCTAGCGGGGCCAGCGGGGTAAAATAGCAACGAACTAGGGTCTTCAACTCCGCGATGATATTCAAACACGTACTCAATCATGCGAGGTGACATCATATCCTGGAAATATGGTACGATTGATTTACTGTTATATTATTTATGATCAATTGCTTAAAAAGGAGCTAAATATATATGAAACAGCATGACTTTACGACGGGTGGAATTTTTAAAAAGATGCTTATCTTTTCCGCACCTATCATGCTTACAAATATGCTACAAGTCTCCTATCAGTTTGCAGATAGCCTATGGGTAGGGAATTTGTTAGGGGCTAACGCATTAGGGGCTGTGGCCATCTCGAGTACGGTGGTATTTACGGTCTTATCATTCATTATCGGTTTGAATAACGCGACTCTAACCGTCTTATCCCAACAAAAAGGCAAAGATGAGGAAGACGGTTTGAGACGTTACCTGAATGCGTTTGTCGTGCTCCTCTCTTTTATGTCTGTGGTGCTAGCGACGCTAGGATTTCTATTCTCTGTACATATCTTAAGGTTGTTAGGGACGCCCGAGGCCATGATGTCGGATGCAAATACGTATCTTCGTATTATTTTTGTGGGGATGGTCTTCCTAGTCGGATATAATTTTATCGGGACCGTATTACGAGCGCTTGGAGATAGCCGTACGCCTTTAAGATTCGTTTTGGCAGCGGTTATCTTAAATATTGGACTAAACCCACTCTTTATTTCGGGCTTGAACCTTGGCATTAGTGGTGCTGCTTACTCTACCATCGCAGCACAGGGTGCAAGCTTTCTGTACGGTATGTTCATTGTTCTGCGGCATAAACTGGCCCCTTTTCAGTGGCCAAAATGGCCACGTAAAAAAGAAGTACTGCTGATATTAAATCTTGGCATACCGTCTGGCTTACAAATGTCTGTCATCTCAGCAGGTATCGCTGCTGTTATGAGTGTCGTCACGACGTTTGGTGAAGGGGTGGTGGCAGGATTTAGTGCGGCTCAACGCATAGATAGTATTTTTATCCTTCCAGCAATGGCGATTGGAACGGCTGTCAATAGTATGGCGGGTCAGAATATCGGGGTGCATAAATGGGATCGTGTAGAGCAGATTGCGAAGTACGGGACTTGGGTGGTGCTGGGTATCATGGCGATCATCGCCAGTGTTGTCTATTTTGTAGCCCCACTAGGGATACAGTTATTCATTACAGAACCGGCCGCTGTGGCCTACGGTGCATCTTACTTACAGCTAGTTGCCTTATTTTATCCTTTTCTGGGTATTAACTTTGTCCTGAATGGGGTTGTCAGAGCTTCAGGTGCGATGTATCAAGTGCTGGTCTTAAACATCATTTCTTTTTGGGTGTTACGCTACCCATTGACGTACCTATTCTCATCTCTCTATGATCAACAGGGCATTGCTGTGGGCATCGGAGCAAGTTTTGTCTTGAGTAGCATGTTTGCTTACCTGTATTATCGTTATGGTGGCTGGAGAAAGAAAGTTTTGTTTGAAAAAGCCTGACAATTTATTTACATATCCTTTACACGCCGGACATATTCATATGCTACGATGAACCCAAATCATAAACCAAGGAGGAAAATGTATGAAGCGTTTATCTTTTATGGCCCCGTTGGTTGTGGCAGTTGCTCTCGCTCTAGCGCTAGCTTCAATACTTTCACCTACAGCGGAAGCGGCCACCTATACGTCCACAGTTGAATATGTGAAGGATGGAGACACACTGATGTTAACGAAGCCTGTTCAAGGCACTCGTGAGGTTCGTTTGTTGGGCATTGATACACCTGAAACATTCGTTGTTGATGGAAAAGACCCTGGTAATCAAATTGATCCTCATGGCAATGCTGCAACTGACTATCTTAGTGAATTACTCCCGAAAGGTACAGATATCACCTTAGTGACAGATGAAGAAGAGTTTGACGGCAATGGGCGTCTTCTCGCTTACATATATAAGGGTGATTTGGATGTCAATGAGGATCTCCTTAGAAAAGGGCTTGCCGCCACCTATGTGATCTGGCCCAATACACATGAAGCAAATCGTTATCAGTCGTATAGTGAAGCTCTAACCGAAGCTCAAGCAGCTCAAGTGGGCATCTGGGACAACGGCGATCCACTTCAGGAACAACCTTTTGAGTATCGCTTACGAATGTTTAATAATACGCCAAATAAATATGTTGGTGATTTTGACACAAAAGAATACGTTGCACCTGAAGATTACGAGCAAGTCTCTATTGAAAACCGCGTTTTCTTCTTCTCTGAGCAAGATGCCATTGATGCCGGTTATACGAAACAAGGTGAAGACAGCCCAAATGATGCAAGCCTGTATATTAATGAGTTACTTCCAGATCCAGACACAAATTATGATTCAGAATGGATTGAGATCTATAATGATTCAACTGAAAGTATTGATTTAAGCGGGTATAAGATAGATGATTTACTCGATGGGGGCCAAGAGCCTTATACCATTCCGTCAGGTACTGTCATTCCTGCGCAAGGCTATTATGTGTGGGAAACACAATACTACTTCAACAACAGTGGAGATGATGCTTACCTCATAGCACCCAACGGTACCATTGTTGACGCATACTCTTACACGAGTTCTGAGAATGATCATTCGTGGTATCGCACATCTGATGGAGGGGAATGGAGCAATACAATGGATCCTACACCAACTAAAGGGGCAGCAAATGAATAGTGCCCTTGTGATATGTGAAGCATCTACGGGTATTTATAGGCTTTAAATAAAACAACAGGCACAAAGAGAGACGGTTCCCTGCTCCTTCTTTGTGCCTGTTGTTCCTATGTGTCCCTTACTATCAGTCTATCAGTTTTGCAATCAGTAAAAGCGTCGTTTTAAGATCTAAGTTCTCTTACACTTGCTGACAAATTGACGTGCTAAATCCGTCAGCTTGTCCCACTCGGCATTTTTTATATACGTCTTATTCAGTAAAGAACCACCAATACCTGCCGCTACAGCACCAGCGTTCATGTATCCTTCTACGTTATCCAGCGTTAAGCCACCTGTAGGCATCATGGGAATGTGTCCGAGCGGTCCTTGGAGATCTTTAATAAATTGAGGACCTAACACACTTGCAGGGAATACCTTAACAAGGTCTGCTCCCCATTCATAGGCCTGTAATATTTCCGTTGGTGTGAAGACGCCTGGGATCACAATTTTTCCATAGCGATTAGCGACTTTAATCGTTTGTTCGCTAAGCGTCGGAGCAAAAATAAATTCTGCTCCCGCTTGAATCGCCAATTGAGCTGATTCCCCATCAAGGACTGTGCCGGCACCTATCACCGCCTGATCACCATACTTTTCTTTTGCTTCAGAGATGACGGACAGTGCATCCTCAGAATCCATCGTTACTTCAATCGCAGTCACACCCCCCTTAACTAAAGATGCTATGACGGATAACACTTTATCCCTGTCTACTTTTCTAACAACGGCCACAACACCTGACTCCAGTAATCTTTCTAGATTATGATGTTTCATCTCACAACATCCCCTTGTGTATTTTTATATAATTCTATTTCTTGACGACTTGGCAAACCTTCAATATCTCCCGGCGTACTGACCATAATTGCACCGATAAGTGCGCCTTGTTCAACGGCTTCTTGTAAAGGTCGATGCTCTAACAAACTTGAAAGGACACCTGCGGCAAACCCATCCCCTGCACCAATAGGATCAACCACTCGCGCCACAGGGAAGCTTGGGACGAACCCTTTATCTCCCTGCCGGGAAGCAAACGTCGTACCGACTTCCCCGTTCTTAATGATGACGTGCTCCACATTGTGCTGGAAAAAGTAGTCTATGATTTGATCTGAATCGTCTGTATCTAATAGATACTTCGCTTCGTCTAAACCAGGCATAACAAGATTAGCCTTAGAGGCCAGTTCAAGCAATATTTTTTTGTGGTCTGCTTTCTTTTTCAACAGTTTCATACGTAAATTAGGGTCAAATGATAGAAAAATACCATGCTGATTAGCAAAGGAAGCAACAGCCTGCGCCACTTCCAGACAACGATCACTAATAAAAGGGGTAATACCTGTGAGATGAATGATTTCTGCTTCTCGTAGGTAGTCCCAATCAATATCCTCTACCCTTAGCTGACTCGCGGCGGATCCGTGTCTATAATAATAGACTTGGTTTGTCCCTTCTCTTATTTTTTCCTTAATATACAGACCGGTTGGGGCGTCTTCATCGTAGGCTACTTTTGATGTGTCGACCCCTTCCCCACGTATCGTAGAGACCATGTACTCCCCCAACGGATCATTCCCGACCTTACTTACCCATCCTACTTGATGGCCTAGACGTGCAACACCAAGCGCGACGTTAGATTCCGCACCTCCAATTCTTTTCTTGAACTGGTCGGTGTAGCGTAACGGTCCAGTAGATAATGGGTCAAATACGACCATTGTTTCTCCTAATGTCACCAATTGTGGCATACGTGTTTCCCTCCTCATTTAAGATTATTTATTTATAAAGTTGCTGTTAGGATTCGTGGTGTGGGTCTCAAACTTTAAAATCAACTTCTCGTCTCTCATATAAGGTCTCGTTATCATCAGTATTATGGCTTGATTTTCTTGTTTAGAGACTATCAACCATCATGCGTATTTTGAACACCCTTTAGACTCTTATATGCCTTTAAGAGAAATGGAACGATGATAGATAAAACGGCAAATGCAATTAAAGTGGCAGAAATGGGTCTCGTGACAAAGATCTCATAGCTCCCCTCTGACATGACGAGCGCACGACGCATCTCACTTTCTAACATCGGTCCTAGTATCAGTGCTAAAACAAGTGGTGAAGCTGGGAACCCGTATTTTTTCATAAAGAAACCGATGATTCCTGCGAACAACATCACATACACATCAAAGAAATTATTGTTGATGGCATACGCCCCTACCACGCTTAGCACTAAGATGAGAGGAACCATCACAGTTTTAGGAACACGCAGGATCTTGGTAAAGTAACGAATACCAAGAAGTGCAAAGATGACCATACATAGATTGGCTATAAACATACCAGCGAATAAGGTATAGACAAGTTCCCCGTTATTCGTAAACAATTGGGGACCAGGCTGTAAACCTTGGATTACAAGAGCTCCTAAGAGTACTGCAGCGACTGCATCTCCAGGTATGCCGAGCGTTAATAAGGGTATCATAGAGCCACCCGTTACGCCGTTATTGGCCGCTTCAGCTGCAGCAATGCCTTTTGGATTACCTTTCCCAAACGACGCTTTTTCTTTCTCTTTTGAGAAACGCTTGGATTCATTATATGAGACAAACGCTGCTATATCTGCCCCTGCGCCAGGAATACTACCAATAAAAGTACCGATAAAGGACGAACGAATCATCGTGATCCATAAACGTTTAATCTCCTGCCATTTCGGAAGTACATAGCTTGTGACCACTTTTTTTATTTTGGTTTGATGTTGACTCATCAGATCTGCCATAGTAGAAAGGGCTTCAGATACCGCGAATAAGCCGATCATGACCGGTATAAAAGATACGCCATTCAATAGTGACAGCTGATCATACGTGAAACGTGGATAACTTGTCATGGGGTCCATACCTACCGTCGCAATAAAGAGCCCGACGACACCTGCTATGAGTCCTTTCAACACAGATTTTCCGGAGATGCTCGCTATGATACTGAGACCAAACAAAGCTAAGGCAAATGACTCAGGGGCACTAAATTTCAGGGCGACATCTGCTAATTGAGGAGATATAAGCATTAACATTAAAACACTCACTAACCCTCCTACGCCTGATGCAATAGCAGCTATGCCTAGTGCTTTACCCGCTTGTCCTTGTTGAGTAAGGGGATAGGCATCCATGGCTGTCGCCGCAGATGCTGGTGTGCCCGGTGTATTCAGCAGTGTTGCCGAAATAGAACCACCATAAATGGAACCAAAATACACACCAATCAAGAGCAAAATACCGTTAACCGAGGACATTCCAAAAGTAATAGGTAAAAATAAGGCCACCCCCATCGTGGCCGTTAATCCTGGTAAAGAACCAATGATAATTCCGGCAGCTATGCCTGCAATAATTAATATAAGAACTTGAGGATCAACAGCGTTGGCAAAGCCTGCTAATATGAAGTCCATCTTATCCCCTCCTTAGAACAGCCATCCATGTGGAATCGGCACCCCTAACAAGTATTCAAATACAAATATAATCGTAATAGATATAAGAGAAGAGGTAAGTAAGATCATCGTCCATTTTTTGACTTGCAAAAGCCACATCATGACTGTGAAAAATAGAAAGGTCATCACACCGAAGCCCACCCATTGAATGCTAACCACATAGATGATTACGATGATCATGCCCATACCAATCTTGAGTATAGCCGTTTTTTCCATGGTGTTGTTATCTTGTCTATCGTCACGCTTTAAGATTAAGATCGTTGCAAGCAGAGCGATGATGATGGCCACGATTCTAGGAAAGAAAGCAGGCCCTGGCCCTACTTGTGAAGGTGTAGGGAACGTGTTTGCAGTCAACCAAATATACGTTGACAACGCTATCAATATTAAACCTATGATCCGATTGGCTGAGAACATAGAGCACCTCCTAAAAAAGGCTAGCTATAACTAGCCTTTTTTTGTGAAAAACCTTTATTCTTCGTTTAGTTCAAGTGAAGGGATTAATTCACTAAATAAGCTATCTTGAGATTCTAGTAATGTCTGAAACGCTTCCCCATCAGCATAACGATAACCTAAGTTCATTTCATTTAAAGTGGATTGAAAATCTTCAGTCTGGGCTGTGTTTCCAAACGCTTCTTCTAGCACTTGTACGACATCATCAGGTGTTTCTTTTGGAACTGCTAATCCGCGCCATGTTCCGATAGCAAGGTCAATACCTGATTCAGATAACGTTGGTACTTCTGGAAGTGAGTCCACTCTATCTTCAGCCATTACACCTAATACTTTCAACTCACCTGCATCCACTTGGGACCTCACTTCTGCCGGGCTGACAGATACAGCGTCAATATGGCCACCTAACAAAGCGGTTACAGCTGGGGCAGCTCCGTCAAACGGCACGTGGTTAAAGTTGGCATCTGTCTCCTGCTCAAGCGCTGATGCTGCTAAATGCCATATGGCTCCAGTTCCTGAATTACCGACACTTAATTTTTCATTCTCTGCATCGGCAATGAATGCTTCAAGCGTATCCCATGGTGCATCCGCTTGTACAGTAATGGCTGCTGGATCTTCATTCAATAAGGCAACTGGTTGTAATTGTTCGTATGAAAACTGGGCTAGGCCAGAATGGGGCAATGTCAAAAGCTCAACGGTAACCATCGTAACGGTATACCCATCAGCTTCAGCAGAGATCCCTGTTTGCATACCGACAGCACCACCACCGCCTTCGCGGTTTACAACGGCGACCGGCTGATCCAACTCATCTTCGGCAAGGTCTGCAAACGAACGGGCGACCATATCTGTTCCCCCGCCGGCTGAGTATGGGACTATAATTTCAAGCGCCTGAGTAGGGAAAGAAGATGTATCGTCACCCGATTCGTCTCCCCCTGTTTCTGAAGTGGTGTTTCCGCCACAAGCTGCCATAAAGAGAACAAGAGCTAAGATCGTTGTCACAAATTTGAAACTTGTGAGATGTTTTTTCATGACTGTTTTCCTCCAATGTGTTGAAATAATTTATTAGATATTAGCTGATGCTAATAAACTAGTGTGAATATAGTGGTCATCTTTCACTGTTCCATAAATAAGAACACCGTTCCTCTATACTGTTATGAAATTGAGGAATGATAGCCTAATTTGCGAGATACCTGTAAAGCCGCTTCTTTTACTTTGGGTATAAGGGCTTCGATACGGTTGTCAGACATACGCGTTAACGGACCAGTAACACTTACAGCATAATTTGCTCGCCCTTCATGGTCGAAGATTGGTGCCGCAATGCAGCGAATGCCTAACTCATGTTCTTCATTATCCTCCGCATATCCCTGGGACTTGATCTTGTCCAATTCTATTAAAAGAGATTCGCGATCGCATATCGTATGTTTTGTGTAAGGTTGATAGTCCATTTTGTCCACAAGCTTTCGTTGCTGAGGGTGATCTATATGAGCGATAATCGCCTTACCAACCCCTGTACAATATAATGGAGCTCTTTTACCGGTTTGAGAATAAATTCTGATGGTTGAAGATGTTTCTACCTTATCAATATATAGAATCTCATCCTGATCTAACATGACCAAGTGCGATATCTCACCAGCCTCTTCGCTTAATCTCTCTAGTACCGGACGCGCTATTCTGACAATATCTAAATTCCCTACTACAATTTCATTCATTTCCAAAAATTTTAACCCGAGCTGGTAGGTCCCTTGTGTCTCATCCTGTTGAATATACTGATGATGCTCTAATGTCATTAACAGACGATGAATCGTGCTTTTAGCTACCCCAAATCTATTAGCAAGCTCGGTGACCCCCAACCCTTGCGGATGATCTTTTAATAATTCTAGTATTTTAAGCGCGCGATCAACGGACTGTATCATGGGTACCCTCCCTCCTTCGTTCCTTAGTAAGGAACAACTTTCTACATTATGCAACTTTAATTAAATTATAGATTGAATTGAAAACGCTGTCAACAACATTTCGCATTTCACTAGCAAATGTTACTGATGACGTGAACAGTATGCAGATGACGCGATTTTTGCCAAATAAGACTGAGTATAATCGTCACTCATGACAGACGCCTAGAATAAGATAACGGAGATTGAATTAAAAGAAGTTCGATGGAGGGAAATACTATATGTATCCTATATCACTAGCGTTGCATAAAAGTCTATTCATTATTTGACA
>NZ_JAERVL010000040.1 GCF_016745835.1 Caldalkalibacillus salinus
GTATTATGAATGTTCAAACTTAATTAATGCAATGCTAGTGAGCAAATATATCTATTTAAAATTTCGATAATAATAGACACAATTCACCATACAGTGGTAAGATAAAAGAGATTATGTTTATTTGACAATTTCGACAACGTCATACAGTCTTATATTTCTTGAAAAAAGGCAAACCTAATGAAAATTAGGGACGCAAAGCCACGGGTCTAAAGTTATATAACCATGATCGCCGGGTTGCCAAAAAAGTGCGCTATTCTTATTTTTATTAACGAATAGACGTGTTGACATTTGGCTACTCCGGTAAACGGGCGTAGTCATTTTATTTTTAAAATTAAATAGTAGCCAACAACAGGCTCGAAAGGAGAGGATGCAATTGATCGAAAATAAAAATCGTATCATCCTTGTTTTATCTGCATGTGTTTTGGCCGCGTCATTTATTGTACATATTATGCATCGGGTATTGACCGTAACAGATTCGTGGGGTCATGGGAATGTTGAACAAGTGTCTTTTGTAACAAATATCTTTCTTTTCATCCCTATCATTTTATTCGTCTATTCAGTTTACCTCTATAACACTCGAGAAGATCATCCACAACTTCCATTGATAAACACATTAACCATTACATTTAGTAGTATGTCAATCATCGCAGGCGGCGAAGGAATGGTAGAGTATCATTTTTCTATCTTTATGGTAGTTGCTTTCATTGGGTATTATGAAAGAATACATTTAACACTACTCATGACAGCTCTCTTTGCTGTTCAGCATTTAGCGGGTTATTTATTCCTAAGTGAATACGTATTTGGTACAGATGTCTATCCATTTTCTATGGTCCTGATTCATGCCGTTTTCCTACTTGGGACATCTGGTGCGATTATCTGGCAAATATCCGCTAAGACAGAGCTATTGGCAGATTTAAACGAGAAGGAGAGAAAGCAACAAATCCTTAACGGCATTATTCAAAGACTCTCAACAACAGCGAATGAGTTAATTAAAGCGTCGTCAAAAATACAACAAAATTACGATGTCAATAGACAGGCCATCAAAGGCATTGTGTCCCGTATACAAGAAATTTCTAGTGGTGCGGATATGCAGAAGCGTCAAACCATGGACAGCTCTAAGGCCGTCCAGGGCATTGCCTCAGGTATACACAACATGGCTGAAACGTCTATCTCTGTTTCTGACGTTTCTGTCAAAACAGCGAAAGAGGCAAGAGATGGTAATGTGATGATACAGAAAACAGTAGAGCAGATGAAGTCCATTGACCAAACAGTCAGTACATCAGCATCATCCGTGCAACAGCTTAACGCGCGTTCACAGGAAGTAAGTGAAATCGTTGAACTCATCACTGAAATATCTTCGCAGACTAACCTACTCGCTCTTAATGCAGCTATTGAAGCGGCTCGTGCTGGGGAGGACGGGAAAGGCTTTGCGGTTGTTGCGAATGAGGTCAGAAAGCTAGCAGATCAGTCGGCGCGTTCCGCTAGTAAAATAACCACCCTGATAGAAACAATGCAAAGAGAAACTGACACCTCCGTTGACGCGATGAATCAGGTTATAGAAGAAGTGAGAACTGGTTTAGATATTGTACATGAGACGGGGGAAATATTTGATAGCATCTACTCCTCAATCGATGGTGTTGCTGAGGAGATCAAGAGCATCTCAAGTTCAGCGGAAGAGGTATCTGCTGCAGCTGAGGAAGCCTCTGCCTCTATACATGATATGACTGCTTTTGCAGAAACAGCAACAACAAACGCTCAACGTGTAGCCACTTCGTCTGAAAACCAGTTAGACTCGGTAGAATTTTTGTCCACATTAATTTCAACGCTGAATGAAATCTCACTTGAACTGCAAGATCTAATTAAGAAAACTGAAGAGTTAAAGTAAAACGAAGGTTTACGATAAGGAGTTGAACAACGATGAAAATCCTTTTCCTTACCACGGCACATAATAGCATGAGTCGTCGTGCGCATATCGAGCTGACGGAGAGAGGGCACGATATCACTGTTTATTTAGCAACGAGTGATGAAGTGATGGTCCAAGCAGTGGAAAAGCATCATCCAGACCTCATTATAGCCCCGATGTTAAAAAAAGCCATACCAGAAGTAATATGGAAAAAGTACACTTGTCTCATTGTCCATCCCGGTATAAAGGGGGACCGCGGACCATCCTCAATAGATTGGGCAATACATGACAAAAAAGAGGAGTGGGGAGTCACCATTCTGCAAGCGGATGCCGAGATGGATGCCGGAGACATATGGGCTACCGAAAACTTTAAGATGAGTAAGCTGGCGACCAAGAGTCATTTATACAGACATGAAACTACTGAGGCGGTTATGAGAGCTTTGATACTAGCGGTAGAACGGTTTGAGCAAGGCGACTACACCCCTGAACCTCTAGACTATAATAAGCCTGATGTAAAGGGACACTTACACGTTCCCATGAAACAAACCTATAGAGGGATTGACTGGACAACTAAAACGGAAGACATCGCGAGGAAAATACGTTGCTCCGATAGCCAGCCGGGTGTCCTAGATGATATTGAAGGGGAAGCCTACTATCTGTTTGGGGCTCATGAAGAAGATCAGCTCAAAGGTCAACCTGGTGAGATTATTGCCAAGCGACATGGTGCGATCTGTAGAGCGACTGGAGATGGGGCCATCTGGATTACACACTTGAAAAGGAAGAAGGTTGGAGACCAAGTGTTTTTCAAGGTACCAGCAACACTTGCCTTGGGAGAAAAATTAAGTGACGTCCCCGAGGTCCCAGTTGGCCTGGAAGAGGAGTATGAGGGTCGAACATTCCGGGATATATGGTATACGCAAAAGGGAGAGGTCGGTTATTTACACTTTAATTTCTATAATGGCGCTATGAGTACAGAGCAGTGCCGTCGATTGAGAGAAGCTTATCAACAAGCACTGAAAAAGGACACCAAAGTCATTGTGCTAATGGGGGGGCCAGACATCTGGTCGAACGGCATACACCTTAACGTCATAGAAGCAGCGGATCATCCGGCGGATGAATCATGGGCTAATATTAATGCTATGGACGATTTAGTACGGGACATTATACAAACCAAAAGCCACTTGGTTATTTCAGCCATGCAAGGGAATGCCGGAGCAGGGGGTGTCATATTAGCACTCGCGGCTGACTTTGTTTTTGCTAGAGAAGGTGTCGTACTCAACCCACATTATAAAGGTATGGGAGGATTATACGGTTCGGAGTACTGGACGTACCTTTTGCCCAAACGTGTGGGTCCTGAGCTAGCGTACGAACTAACGGAAAACTGCATCTCTCTGGGTACAAAAAAGGCCAAAGAAATAGACCTGATCGACGATGCTTTTGGCAAGGATACAGAGGCGTTTTGTGAAACTGTTTCAATATTAGCTGAGCGGCTAGTTTACAGTGTTGATTACGAATTGATACTCGAACATAAGGTTCGCGTCCGTATGACAGATGAACAGATGAAACCTTTGGAGCAATACCGAAAAGAAGAGCTAGAAGAAATGTGGGAGAATTTCTATTCACCAGATTCTAAATACCATGAAGCACGAAAGAATTTTGTATATAAGAAATCACCAACTTGTACTGAAGTTGAGGTTAATCTACTCAGTGATGCAGAGAAAAAGTTGCAATTAAGCTAGGAAGGGTGGATTTTAAATTGAAAATGATACCCTGGCTTATCATTATAAATATTATATTAATCTTAATTGCAACAGCTCCTATTATATATTTGTCAGGGCCAAAATTATTTGACCATTACGAGCTATTGAAATTAAAAATATCCGCCTCAAAGTTTGATACACCCGAAGATATCGCACACGAAAAGTTTGTTGCTCACGCTGGTGGAGGTATTAACGGGCATGTCTATACGAATTCACTTGAAGCCTTGAATAATAACTATGAGAACGGGTTTCGTTATTTTGAAGTGGATTTCCAATGGACTGTTGACGAGAAGCTTGTTGCCTTACATGATTGGGATCAAACGATAACTAAGTACTTTCAATCAGAACCTGGACGCTATACTTTCAAGGAATACATTAATTTAGAGATGAGAGGAGATTTAACGCATTTATCACTTGGGGATGTAATAACGTGGTTAGAGGCAAATCCTGAGGCTTATATTATAACAGATATAAAAAAACATAATATAAAAGGTTTGGAAAAAATTGCAATAAATTATCCAAAGGAAGTTTCTAGAATCATACCACAAATTTATGAAATAAAAGAATATCCAAGAGTCAGGGAAATGGGCTATGATAATATTATCTTTACATTATATCTTAATAATTATACAGATAAGCTTATATTAGATTTTGTACAGAACTTTGACGTTTTCGCCATAACTATGCCTATAAGCAGAGCCCGAACAGAAATGCCTAGTGCGTTAAATGAATTAGATGTCTATGTATACACCCATACAGTCAACGATAAAACACTATTATTAGAGCTAAAAGATCAAGGTGTGGATGGTTTCTACACAGATTTTTTAAGCCCTGAGTAACTTAAAAACAAAGACATCGTTATGGAGGTGGCCCTCATTTTAATTAACAATGTTATTAAAGCAGGTAAAAACATCTTTCAGGCCGTCTTCAACCGAGAAAAGTTAGTTCCACTACTGATTTTAAGTTTTGTATTAGCAAAATTAATGGTAGTGGAATATACGATGATCGGTTACATTCATATTATGTCTTTGAAGACCACCATTGGTATCACATTAATTCTGCTCTCTCTAGTATATATATTCAAAAATAAGAATGTTTATCGATATATGATGGCCTTGAACGTTGTAACCTCATTATTATTATTAGCTCACCTGCTATACTACAGGTATTTTGGCATTCCTATTAGTTTATTTGTACTATTACAAGGCTCTAATTTAAGTGGACTAGGTCCGAGTATCCTACATTTATTACAAACCATAGATTTTCTATTATTTATTGATATTTTTGTTCTTATTCCTTTGTTTATGAAGATTAAAGGCCCTATATCACCTCCTAATTATAAAGTGGGTATCACGTTCCTATGTTTAGGCGCTTTGATCGCGAGTATCGTACCTTTATTAACAGCCGTATTTATTGGCCCAAGTGATGTTATCAAACGTTATAATGGTTCAACTTTTGTCATCAAATATGGCATTATTGGTCACCATATAGCGGATACAGTCAATGTCATGTACGAGATGAGAAGGATAAATCTAACGGATGAAGATAGATCCCGTATTGAAGCGTGGTTTGATCATAAAGATCGTTTATATGGACCTAGGAATACAAATCATAAATATCATGGATTATCCGATGATAAAAATCTCATTCTGATCCAGATAGAATCACTTCAAAACTTTGTTTTAGATCTTGAAGTCGATGGGCATGTAATTACACCCAATCTAAATCGCATGTTAAAAAACAGCCTATACTATCCAAATATTTATGCCCAAACAGTTGAGGGAAACAGTTCTGATGCGGAACTATTAGTGAATACGTCTACCTTTCCACTGAGACAGGGTGCAACATTTTTTAGGTACCCTGATACCCATTATTTCTCGTTAGGGAAAGCATTGAAGAATAAGGGCTACAATGAGGCTTTTGCCTTACATGGGGATTATGGAGACTTTTGGAACCGTGATATCGTATACCCGTATTTAGATTTTGATCACTTTTATGATATGTCTTTTTTTGAGATGGATGAATTTATAGGAATGGGCCTTAGTGATGACTCATTCTTCCGTCAATCGATACCCTATATTAAGGATAAGGAGCATCCTTTTTATGCTTACTATACAACGTTGACCAGCCATACACCCTTCATCATTCCAGATGAATACAAAACCCTTGATTTACAAGGAGAGATATCAGACACTCACTTAGGTCGCTATTTGGAAAGTGTCCATTATGCAGATAACGCACTTGGTTATTTTGTAAAACAACTTGAAGCGATGGGCTTACTAGAAAACAGCTTAGTGGTTATTTACGGTGATCATAAAGGAGTATTTAGAGAGCATATCCCAGAAATTGAAGCCCATTTAGGAGATTCGAATATTGACAATGAAAAATGGCTAAGGCGTTATGAACCGATACCGTTCATCATTTTTAACCCACAATACGAAGGTGAGGTTTTTGAGACGATCGGTGGGCAAGTCGATGTCATGCCAACTTTGTTATCTCTATTAGGGCTTGACGAAGATAAATATTATCACCAAACGATGGGAGTAGACCTTTTCTCATTGGATGAAGAGCATGGTTTTGCGCTCATACCTTCTGGGGGATATAACCAACAAGCTATCGTGACCTATGATCAAGTTCACCCAACTTTTGATAAAGAGGCTAACGAGATACTAGATATTGCTGAGCTGATCATTCGGGGGAATTATCACAAATAAATGTAAATATAAAGAGATAAACGAAAGGAAAATTATGAGGATACATGGATTTGTGCAAATATGGAAAAACACTGTAAATAAAATAATCGAATCAAAGAGTAAAATCTTGTATATTACTTTTTGGGCTATTATTTTGTTTAAAATCTTTCATGTTGAGTACCTAATGAGGGAAACAGTATCGATTCTTTCGTTTGGTATAACTTTAGGTATCATTTTTTTATTGTCATCCCTTACCTATGTCCTTACTAAAAGGCGTGTCTATACATACTTCATTATCATTAATGCTCTAATTACAATTCTTCTCATTGGAGATTTATTGTATTTCCGCTATTTTGGAACGCCATTAACCACATATCTTTTACTACAGAGTGGGAACTTATCAGGGTTAGGGCCAAGTATCGTTTCCTTGCTTAATGGAACAGATTTGCTTCTGTTTATGGATATTTTTGTAGTTTTAGCCCTTTTAATATTTAATTCAAACACTCTACCAGATACAAACAGAAACTACAAAAAACTAATTAAGTATGCCGTTATTGGAATTATTTTAGTTAGCATTGTGCCGACACTAATCCTAACAATAGGACACGGACATGTCTTTCAACGATATCATGGTATGTCTTTTGTAAAAACATACGGAGTTTTAGGCCATCATGTAGCTGATGCGATGTCCTTTACAATTGAGTCTAAAAGGGTTAACTTGAGCGATCATGATAAAGAAAAGATTCGCCAGTGGTTTCTTGCTAAAGAAGGGAAGTTTGGGGACAGGGACAACAATCATGAGTATTTCTCTCTAGCCGAAAATAAAAACCTCATATTAATTCAAGTAGAATCTCTGCAAAATTTCACCCTAAATTTAGAAGTAGAGGGCCATGAAATAACGCCACATCTTAATTCAGTCTTAGATCATAGCCTTTATTTCTCAAACATATATCCTCAAACGAGAGAGGGGAATAGTTCTGATGCAGAATTGCTAGTTAATACCTCATCGTATCCTATTGGAACAGGAGCGACAGTATTTAGGTATCCAGACACATCGTATATGACATTAGGTCAACAATTAAAGGAGAAAGGGTATGCTTCAAATTTTGCCTTGCATGGAGACGACGGTGACTTTTGGAATCGCACTAACGTTTACCCGTATCTCGCCTTTGATCAATACTATCACTTAGATTATTTTGACCTAGACGAAGAAATTGGTATGGGTCTAAGTGACCGTTCCTTTTTTAGACAATCAATCTCTTTAATAGCAGAGAAAGAACAGCCTTTTTATGCTTATTTTACAACATTAACGAGCCATACGCCTTTTGAAATACCAGAGGAGTATAAGACGTTGGATTTCTCAGGTGATATTTCTGGCAGTTACTTAGGACACTACCTTGAAAGCGTACACTACGCTGACCATGCTATCGGTTCTTTTCTAGATGAACTAGATAATATTGGACTATTAGACCATTCTATAGTTGTATTTTATGGTGATCATAAGGGGGTATTTCCCAGCGATATACCCCAAATAGAAACGTATTTAGGTGATGATAACATTGACAACGAATTATGGTTAAGAAAATACGAACAAGTCCCTTTTATTATTTATAACCCAGCATTTAGTGGCGAAAGAATAGAAGTCATAGGTGGGCATATAGATATTATGCCGACATTGCTCTCCATTTTAGGAATTGAAGAGGAGCAAATAGCACACGGAACTATGGGAATTGATTTGTTTTCAATTGACCAGGAATATGGTTCCGCTTTTATCCCGTCGGGGGATTACAATAAACAAGCCTATGTCACGCCAGATAAAGTGATGGATGGATTACCTAAAGACGCAAGAGAAGCGCTAGACATTGCGGAGCTTATCATACGAGGGAATTATCATAAAGATGACCAGGAGTAAAGTTAGTTCTCGTTCTAAATAGAAGGTTAGAGTATGGCGTTTGATTTATTAAAATGGTGTATAAAGCAAAATGGCACTCAGGTATGGATAGACGTCGACAGTGTATAAAATAATAAAGTAAACATACCCGAAAGTTGGTCGATTATGACAGCAAGTCGAACCCTAAAAGTTAAACCTGCATATACCCATAAGTTTAAAAAGGGGTATCCCCTTCTAACCTTAGACGCACTTTTAGATAACAGAGTCGATATGGAGGAAGGGGATATCTTCCGCCTCGTTGATGAGCGAGGTGCATTTATCGCTAAAGGCTACTACGGTAGACAAAACAAAGGACATGGTTGGATATTAACCTCTCATGAAGGTGAAGAGATCGATCAAGCCTTCTTTGACCGTCTAGTCGCTGAAGCCGTATGTAAGCGCTCACAATTATATCATCAATCGGAGACGACCGCCTTTCGTGTGTTCAATGGGGAAGGGGATGGTATAGGTGGCCTCCACATCGATTATTTCGACGGATACTATTTAATTCACTGGTACAGCAGAGGGATATACGCCTTCAAGCCATTGGTCCTACAAGCGCTTGAGAACGTTGTGTCTTACAAGGGTATCTATGAGAAAAAGCGCTTTGGCCGACAAGGTGGCACATATGTTGAAGATGATGATTTTGTTAAAGGGGAGAAAGCCACGTTTCCGCTCATGGTAAAAGAGAATGGCATGAAGTTTGCCGTTTATTTGAATGAGGGAGCCATGGTAGGATTTTTTCTAGATCAGCGTGAGGTAAGGAAGGTGATTAGAGACCATTATGCTGAAGGAAAAAGTGTGTTAAATACATTTTCTTATACAGGTGCGTTCTCCGTGGCTGCGGCACTCGGCGGTGCGTCTAAAACGACCAGTGTAGACGTGGCTAACAGAAGTTTATCCAAAACGATAGAGCAATTTAGTCTCAATGGTATAGATTATGAAGCCCAAGACATCATTGTTGAGGATGTCTTTAAGTACTTCAATTATGCTGCAAAAAAACAGCAGACATACGATATGGTTATACTGGACCCACCAAGCTTTGCTAGAACCAAAAAGCATACATTCAGTGCAACAAAAGATTACAAGCGCTTGCTTAAAGACATCATCCCGTTAACTGAGGCAGGGGGTATGATCGTGGCATCTACTAATAGTGCCTCGCTTAGCATGAAAAAGTTTAAGCGGTTTATTGACTCGGCTTTTAAAGAAAAAGGGGGAAGTTACAATATTCTTGAGACGTATACTTTACCTAAGGATTTCAAAACACTAGCAAGCTTTAGAGAAGGCCATTATCTTAAAGTCGTGTTCATTAAGAAAGAATTTTAATGTGTGACGAACACATTTTTAAAATTAAATAAAATTCGACAAAATCTTGTGGGCCCCCATGGCTGACAGACAAAATTCGAATAATATTTTCAAAAAGTTACATAATTCAACATGTGTTTTATTCAGTATATTTTAAACGACCCTATTTTTATATATAATGTAAGGGTCAACAATTATACATAAAAAAACGAGCCGAGAAGGGGGAGATTCTTTGTTTCGTAAAGTATCGAGCATGCAAACGCGTCTACTGTTAGTCTTTTTACCTATCTTTATTGTGACCTTTGCTCTAGTCTCTTTATTTACATATAACATCTCGAAAGAAGAACTAGACAAAGAGATAAAAGATCGAATGATGTTGCTAGAGGCTAACACTAGAAGTGGCATAGAAAATAACTTTGACACCCATCAACAAGTGGCCGAATCCATCGTCTCAATTATTGAGGATAGTGGTAGGACACTAGATCGTAATGATTTTAGGAATCTATTCAGTCAAATGATCGTGGTTAATGAAGATACCCTTGGTGCAGGTGTATGGTATGAACCGTATACTCATAATGAAAATGACCAATACTTTGGTCCTTATGTGTACAAGGATGGAGATTCACTCACCTACACAACGGAGTATGAAACGTCTGAATATGATTATCCTACTCAGGACTGGTACAGAAAAGGGGTTGAAGCTGGTCAGGGAGAAGCTGGATGGACTGATCCCTATTATGATGAAACGTCTGGAATCACGATGGTCACGACCGCTATGCCTTTTTATAGTGATAACGGGGATTTACTAGGGGTTGTGTCTAGTGACATCGATATAACAAGTATTCAAAAAATGATTCAGGATATTCAGATTGAAAATACGGGATGGGCTTTCCTGATAGACCAAGAGGGAAACTATTTGGTTCCCCCAGATGGGCAAACGATGCAGGCAAACATCGCGGATGATGACAATTTCTCAGGAAAAATTGCGGACAACATTCTGACCAACATGCATGACATGCAACATATGACTCACAGCGGAGAATCCTACCATTTACACTACACCACGATACCTCGAACAGGGTGGAAACTCGGTTTAATGATGCCTGAGAAAGAACTCTACGCCCCCCTTCAAGAATTGCTACTCAGACTTTCGGTCACAGGGTTTGTTGTATTGATTGGTATGGTTGCACTCATTTACTTTGTATCGAATCGCTTGACGTTACCTATAAAAAAGCTGGCTGGAGAAGTTAACAAAGTAGCAAACGGTGACCTCACTGTCAGTGTTAGTTCCGAATATAGAGATGAAATTGGGCAATTGACAAATGACTTTAACCATATGGTAACCAATATGAATGGGCTCATTAACGAAGTCAACCACTCAATCAGACATGTGAGAGAGTCATCTGAGAACCTGAGTGCTATCTCAGAAGAAACAAACGCCACAAGTGAGGAAGTTCATAGTGCAATTAGTGAAATTACAAATGGGGCGTCCGTTGCTGCCTCTGACGCTGAAAATGTGAATCAAAGAACGATTGACTTATCTGATCATATTAATAAAGTGAAGTTAAGCACTGAGGACATGATGCGCTTGTCCCAAGAGGCCGAAAAGTCTAACGATCAGGGGCTCTCTCAGATTGAATCACTTCTGAAAAGATCCCGTGAATCAGACAACGTGATTGAGTCTATTGAAGATGTGATCAAAGGTTTAGCAGACAAAGTAAGAGAAATTGAAAAGGTCATATCCACTATTAATGATATATCGGAGCAAACAAATCTTCTAGCTCTAAATGCTGGAATTGAAGCGGCACGTGCCGGTGCAGAAGGTAAAGGCTTTGCGGTTGTGGCAGAAGAAGTACGTAAGTTGGCTGAGCAATCGAGCCAGGCAACAGAGAAAGTAAGGGTGACGTTGGAAGGTATCGGTGAGGAGTCTAATAAAGCAGTGTCACATATGGATAAAACGAAGAAGATAGCCAAAGATCAGAGTCATTCCGTACAGGATACAGAAGAAGCGTTCAAAACCATTGCTGCTACAATAGACAAACTCGTTGATTCTATCTCCTCAGTAACAAATGACGTGACTCAAATGAATGAGAGTAAAGATCAGGTGGTTGAATCCATACAGAACATTTCTGCTAGTACTGAGCAATCTGCGGCTTCATGTGAAGAAGTCAGTGCGTCTTATGATGAACAGCTTCATGCCATAACCTCTATTGCAGAGTCAGCAGAGCAGCTAAATGCATCTAGCCAAGACTTAGATAAAATGATTAAGAAATTTAAAGTTCAAAAATCATAATTGGACATATAAGGGATATACCTAGGGCGTTTTCAATATTTTATAGCTGCTAACCGTATGAAGTTAGCAGCTTTTTTATATCCTAATATTGTGGTGCGTATGTTGTTGACATGATGTCATTTGTACTATATGTTATGAGTTAGGATTAAAATAGATTAAACCAATCACATTACTTGGTTAAAAAATATGAGGAGGTTCATATGAAACATTTACTTTATGTACTTATGGTGTTTATCGTATCATTTTCCCTTGTCGCCTGTGGAGCGGAACAACCTGAAAATGGAGACGGTCAGCAGGGATCGGGGACAGAGCAAGATGGAGAACAACAAACTGAAGATGGTGAAGACCTCTCACTATACGAAGCTATACTTGAGGAAGGAGAGCTTAGAATAGGAACGGAAGGCACTTATCCCCCGTTTACTTATCGAGATCGGGAGACAGGTGAGTTAACAGGATTTGATGTCGAGATCGCTCGGGAAGTGGCCGAACGTCTAGGGGTAACAGCCACATTTAACGAGACACAATGGGATGCCATGTTTGCCGGACTAGATGCTGAACGGTTTGACATGGTTGCCAACCAAGTAGGGATACGCCCCGATCGTGAAGAAAAATACAGCTTCTCAAATCCGTATATCACGTCTTCTGCTGTCCTTGTTACGCATGTAGAGAATGATCACGTGCAAGGATTTGAAGATATTGAAGGACTGACGTCGGCTCAATCCATGACAAGCAATTTTGCAGATATTGCTAAGGCCTATGGTGCAGACATAGAATCTGTAGAAGGTTTTAACCAAGCGGTTGAATTGCTCGTCACCAAAAGGGTGGACGTGACAATTAATGATCGATTGTCAGTACTTGATTTCTTAAATGAAAGAGAGGATGCCCCTGTTCATATTGTGGCCAGAGAAGAGGAAGCATCTCAGAGTGGCCTTATGTTCAGACAAAATGGAACTGAAGAGCTCGTAGAAGCCGTTAATCAAGCGCTTGAAGATATGATGGAAGACGGCACATACTTAGAGATCTCAGAGAAATGGTTTGGTGAAGATGTATCTCAGTAGCATTATCGCAAGTACAGATAGATTTGAACGATTATTAGACATTGCGCAAAGTTCCCTTCTCCCTTTGGTGAAGGGAGCTATTTTGATGACCATCCCTCTCACGCTTATATCTTTTACCATCGGATTAGGCTTAGCGGTTATGACAGCACTATTTAGATTATCTGGTTTTAAATTATTACGAATGATAGCAAGGTTCTACGTCTCCGTTATACGTGGGACACCACTGCTTGTGCAATTATTTATCATCTTTTTTGGATTACCATCTGTAGGTATGACCATAGACCCTTTCCCGGCTGCGGTAATTGGTTTTTCACTCAATGTCGGTGCTTATGCTTCAGAAATTATTCGTGCCGCCATCCTTTCCATCCCTAAGGGGCAATGGGAAGCGTCCTACTCCATGGGAATGACGTATGGGCAAACACTAAGGAGAACCATACTCCCCCAAGCATCTAGAGTATCGATACCTCCTCTGTCTAATTCCTTTATTAGTCTAGTAAAAGATACATCCTTGGCTGCTATGATTACTGTTACAGAAATGTTTCGTACAGCACAGCAAATAGCAGCCACGAATTATGAGTTCATGCTCATTTACACACAGGCTGCTTTTATTTATTGGACGATATGTTTGGGATTAACTTTTATTCAAGATCGAATTGAAAATCGTTTAGATCGATATATTGCAAAGTGAGGAGACTCTTATGATTGCCGTTAAAGATTTGCACAAACAATTTGGTGACAATAAGGTGTTACAAGGGATGGACCTTGAGGTGGAAAAAGGGAAGGTGATCGTCTTAATTGGCCCTTCGGGTTCGGGAAAAACAACTTTTCTTAGATGTATGAATGTGTTAGAAACCCCTACGTCAGGAGTTGTTCGGATTGGAGATTTAGAGCTTAATTTTGACGAGAAGGTTACAAATAAACAGATGATTGAGCTAAGGAAAAAAACGGGAATGGTATTTCAAGCATATAATTTATTCCCCCATCGAACAGCCATTCAAAATGTCATGGAAGGGCCACTCGTGGTTAAAGGAGAGTCAGCAGGAAAGTCGCTTCAAAAAGCGGCTCATTTATTAGACAAAGTGGGCCTATCGGACAAAATGGACCTGTATCCATTTCAACTATCTGGTGGACAGCAGCAACGTGTGGGGATCGCACGTGCGTTAGCGATGGATCCCGAAGTGATGTTGTTTGATGAAGCGACATCAGCACTCGATCCAGAGTTAGTCGGTGAAGTACTGAAAGTCATGAAGCAATTAGCTGAGGAAGGAATGACCATGCTTGTGGTCACTCACGAAATGAACTTTGCTAGAGAGGTGGCTGATGAAGTCATTTTTATGGACCAGGGTGTCATTGTAGAACGTGGAACACCTGACATGTTATTTACAAATCCAAGGGAAACACGTACACAAAAGTTTCTGAACTTGATCAGCTGAAAAAGATCGAAACGACTAAAACGACCACTCATTCTTAAGCCAGTTCATCAGTACGAAGCGGTATGGCATCATGTCTCACTCTAAAAGATATAGAATAGTCGCATAAATAAAACCAGCTGTCCACAGTAAACAGCTGGTTTTATACTACTAAGGTGTAGACAAGCATATTTTTAAAATTTTAAAAGATTAATGGTCATGACCGTCATACGTGTCAGCTTCGAACCCCTGATAATGTAACCCAGATACCATACCTTGGGCTGAGTGATGTAATTCATGACAGTGGAACTGCCATTGTCCAGGATTATTTGCCTGAAACACGATCTCATATGTGTCCCCAGGTGCTACATTTAACGTATCTTTCAGCACAGGAGAACCGCTTAGGGATTGACCATTCTTGCTTACAACGTAGAAAAAATGACCATGAAGATGCATTGGATGCTCTTTTGCTGTTTGATTGTCAATCGTCACCTTTACATTGTCCCCTTCGTTCACAACATATTTTTCTTGATGAGGGGCTTGTTTACCATTAATGGTGAATGTACCATCGTCCTTTTCATTAAACGTCATGTCTAGGGACTGATCAATCTTTTTTATACCCTTATTTTTTGCTTTACCGTAAGAGGTAAAATCAAAGATATGGGGTGATGCTTCCGCTTTGTTTAGCGGTAAAAGGTCTGACCCTTCATATACAATAGGTAGATAAGTGACAAGTTCTTCTGGCATCTTTTCCGCTTTTACTTGAATGCCCCAAGCACCAGGGTTACTCATCTCAATTTCTATATCGTACCTTTCTGCAGGTGCAATTCTAAAGGATACATCCTCTAATTCGGTGGGTTTGTGAACGGCTTGTCCGTCATAATGTGTAATCTTATAGCTGTGGCCTGGAATGCTGACAGTTTGTGTGAACATACCTGTATTAACAAACCGTAACCGAACAGAGTCCCCTTCCTTTACCTTGACCCCTTTGATATCAGGAGCTGCTTTACCATTGAGGATGAGTGTGTCATACATATCATGATCCATATGATGATCATCTGATGAATCTCCATGATGATCTTCATCCATCATCCCATGAGTATCATGTCCCTCTACATTCATGTCTCCATGGTCATCATGCTCTCCATGTCCATCATGATGTTCATTCAAGTTCATACTGTTTTTCTCAGCAATCATAACTGTGTAATCAATATCATGCTTACTCTTAAGAAACTCTTCTACGATGAGGGCACCGTATAAGCCCTTGCCTACCTGTTCAGCGCCGTCTTGGTGGGAGTGATACCAGTATGTACCAGAAGCTTCGGCAATAAAATCATAAACAAAAGTTTCTCCTGGCATTACCGGATCTTGTGTCAAACCAGGTACACCGTCCATGTCATTCTCCAAAGGCATCCCATGGAAGTGAAGTGTTGTCGGCACGTCTAGGTCATTCACTAACGTCACCTGTACGCGATCTCCTTTCCGTACACGCAACTCTTGACCCGGTAAAGTGTTGTTGTAGGCCCAAATGTCTTCACTTAAATTGTCGTTATAATGCCATGGCATTTGACTTGCCTCAATTGTAAATTGCTTTGTCCCTTTATGCAGTTTGTCAGGCATATCTTCCGCTGAGAAATAATCCCTAGTGAGGTCTGCTGACAAGGCAAAGGCATAGCTTGAGGCTGCCAATGAAATGAATACAAGAACGAGTACACTTAATCTAGATCTGTTTTTAAAGATCAATAGACTTTCCCCCTTTCGATAAATCATTCGCTTTTATGTGGTGTTTTTTGTCCATTATTTTATAGAATCATACAAAGTTAGGTCCCATATTGCCAATGCAAAATGTTGACAGGGTATCTACGAAACTGTTATATTAGTAACGCAACGTTAATAAAATTAGCTACTAACTTTTAGTAAGCATTAATATAGACGTTGCAACTATAGATAGAAAGGATGATCGGAATGGAGAAAGTATTGTATATTACTGCTAATCCGAAAGGTATTGAGCAGTCATTAAGTCTAACGGTTGGGCAAGCATTTTTAGATACATTAAAGCAGGAGAACCCAAGCTGTGAAGTGACTCACCTTGATTTATATCAAACGGATATTCCCTTTATCGATGAAGATGTTTTTAACGGATGGGGAAAATTACAACAAGGTGAAGACTTTGGTGCACTATCTGCAGAAGAACAAGCGAAAGTCAGTCGTATTAATGAGCTTACTGAGCAATTTATGCAAGCAGATAAATACGTTTTTGTCACACCACTATGGAACTTTAGTTTCCCTCCAAAGGTGAAGGCTTACATCGATACGTTTGCTATCGCGGGTAAGACATTCAAATACACTGAACAGGGGCCAGTCGGTCTTCTTAATAACAAAAAGGCTGTTCATATCCAAGCACGTGGCGGCATTTATTCAGAAGGACCCGCACAAGAGATGGAATTTGGTGACCGCTACCTACGTACGGTCCTTAATTTCGTTGGCATTGAAGATACTGAATCCGTTATTGTTGAAGGTGCTGCAGCTATGCCAGATAAGGTAGATGAGATTAAAGCAAACGCTATTGAACGTGCCAAAGTTGTAGCTAAAGATTTTGCCAAAGCGCACACCACGGTTTAAAAACGAAATATCGTTGTGACATGTTAAAAGTAAAAGGAGTTAGCCGTTCAGCAAACGACTAACTCCTTTTTTGTTTCATTCAGCGATTTAGTTGTGATTACTGTTGAATACTGATCACACCTAGCTCATTTTGGTCCACTTGACCTTCTTTCTCAATCTGAACAAATTGACCTTCTTGTAGGTTTGTAAAAATCACAGGTGTGATAGTAGACGTCGCATTTTGACTGATGAAATCTAAATCCGCTTTTAATATCTCTTGTCCCTGTTCAACGTTGTCTCCTTCTTGGACAAGGGCCTCGAAACCCTTACCCTCTAGATTGACCGTATCGATACCAAAGTGGATTAGGATTTCTTTTCCTGCTTCAGATTTAAGGCCAATCGCATGTAATGTAGGGAAAACGTTGATGACGTTACCTTTGACAGGAGAGACTACTGTTCCTTCTTCGGGCTCAACAGCAAATCCGTCTCCCATCATTTTGTTTGAGAATACTTCATCAGGTACTTTATCCAACGGCATAATCTGTCCTTTTAGCGGGGAACTGAAGCCTTCATCTATTGGTGTATCGCAATCTTGTTTAGAAGCATCCGCTAGTTCTTCACTGGTTACTTTCCTTGGCGACTTGCCAGCAATAATATCTTTCATCTGTTCTTTAATGGAATCAGAGCGAGTACCGAAGATCGCTTGTATATTATTACCCACCTCTAGTACACCAGACGCACCGAGGGATTTTAGTCGGTTTTTGTTGACTTTATCAACATCGTTAACAGACACGCGCAAACGTGTAATACAAGCATCAAGCTGGCTAATGTTTTCCTGGTCGCCTAAAGCCTCAAGAATTTCATAAGGTAAGTCGTCATCGCTTTGTCCGTCTGTACCCTGCGCATCTTCCGCTTCTTCATCGTCTTCACGTCCTGGCGTGCTGAGGTTGAATTTACGGATAGCAAAACGGAAGCCGAAGTAGTAAATCACGGCAAAACCTAACCCTACAGGAATGACGAGCCAAGCGTTCGTTGATAATCCCCAGTATAGGACATAATCAATAGCCCCACCAGAGAAAGTAAAGCCAGCTTTGACCCCTAATATGTGCATAATGGTAAAGGATAGCCCTGCAAATACACAGTGAATGAGGAACAGCAATGGCGCCACAAATAAGAATGCAAACTCAATGGGCTCAGTAATACCTGTTAAGAAAGATGTTAAGGCTGCAGAGCCCATGATACCCGCAATCGCTTTCTTTTTAGCCGGTTTAGCCTCATGGTAGATGGCCAAAGCTGCAGCAGGTAAACCGAATAGCATGAAAGGAAATAATCCAGTCATGAAGGTGCCAGCTGTTGGATCTCCAGCAAAGTACCTTCTCATATCTCCCCTAATGATTTCTCCTGTATCGGGATGAATAAATTGCCCGAACTCAAACCAGAAAGGTTGGTAAAAGATATGGTGCAAACCGAATGGAATGAGTATCCGTTGTCCAAAGCCGAAAATAAACGAAGCGATGGCTGGATTCGCTTCTGTCGCTAAATGCGATAAATAGTCGATCCCACCTTGAATCGGTGGCCACACATAATAAAAGGCAAATCCAATAGCAATGGCAGTTGCTGCTGTAATAATGGGCACAAAGCGTTTACCTGCAAAGAAACCCAAAAATTGGGGCAGTTCTATATTGTAAAAGCGCTTGTACAAATATGAGGCAATAATCCCCATAATAATACCACCGAACACACCCGTTTGCAGTGTTTCGATTCCAAGCACGGTCTCTGTCTCCATTTGACCATACTCAGCCATCACACCCAAGGTTGTATTCATGACAAGGTAACCTATGGTGGATGCTAATCCAGCAACACCATCCCCGTCTGTCAACCCTATAGCGACCCCTATAGCAAATAGGAGGCCGAGATTATCAAAGATAATGCCCCCCGCTTGCTCCATAATAGGGATGGCTAACACATTTTCGTTTCCAAGTCCCAGTAAGAGTCCGGCGACTGGAAGAACAGAAACGGGAACCATCAGTGAGCGCCCTATTCTTTGAAGCAAACCAAAAGCTTTCTTGAACATGTGCTTTATCCTCCTCGTATCTATGGTAGTCAATTTTTAGTTGCAATATAAGATTATAATTAGTGTTACCTATCATTGTCTATACATGTGCTCACATTTCTTTTATTTATATAAATTTTTTCTGTTTCACCATTATGAATGCTCCCAACTTCGGGAACGCTGTTGAACATGTGGATATCAAGCTATATTTATGATATAACTACTAATAAAACAATTTTTATGGCAGTGTAAAGTTGTAACGTACAGATAGAGAGAAAGGTGATTATCATGGGAAACGAAAATCATTCATCCAATTTTATTAAGAGTATCATGACAGAAGACCTTGAGAGAGGTCAATATGATGAGGTGATAACCCGATTTCCACCCGAGCCGAATGGATATTTACATATTGGACACGCGAAATCTGTTGTTCTTAACTTCGGTTTGGCAGATGAATTTAAGGGCAAGACAAATTTGCGCTTTGATGATACAAATCCATTAAAAGAAGATCGTGAATTCGTCGATGCGATTAAAGAGGATGTGAAGTGGTTAGGTTATGATTGGGACGGACTATTCTTTGCTTCCGACTACTTTGACGAAATGTATGAGCGAGCCGTCCTATTAATAAAAAAAGGCTTGGCGTACGTTGAAGACCTGTCTGTTGACGAGATCAGGGAGTATCGTGGCACATTAATAGAACCGGGTAAGGAAAGCCCGTCTCGGTCACGGAGTGTTGAGGAGAACCTCACCTTGTTTGAGAAGATGAAGAACGGCGAATTCAAAGATGGGGAAAAAGTATTGCGGGCCAAGATTGACATGGCTTCTCCTAATATCAATATGCGTGACCCCGTGATTTACCGCATTTCTCACACGACACATCATCACACAGGGAACAAATGGTGTATCTACCCTATGTACGCTTTTGCACATCCATTAGAAGACGCCATAGAAGGGGTTTCTCATTCCATCTGTACGACCGAATTTGAAGATCAACGCCCATTGTATAACTGGGTTGTTGAAAATTGCGAAGTCGAAGCTAACCCTAAACAAATTGAGTTTGCTCGTCTTAACCTTACACAAACAGTGATGAGTAAGCGAAAACTCAAACAGCTCGTAGACAATGATATCGTTGACGGGTGGGATGACCCGAGAATGCCAACGATATCAGGCCTTAGACGACGTGGCTACACACCGGAAGCCATTCGAACCTTTTGTTATGAAGTGGGTGTATCCAAAGGTAACAGTGTGGTCGATAAGCAGATGTTAGAGCACTTTGTTCGAGAAGATCTTAAATTAAAAGCACCTCGTACCATGGCGATATTAAAGCCGTTAAAAGTGGTCATTACGAACTATCCTGAAGGACAAACAGAAATGTTAGAAGCGGAGAACAATCCTGAAAAACCTGAAATGGGTAAGAGAGAGATTCCTTTTTCAAGAGAGATTTATATTGAACAAGAGGATTTCATGGAAAACCCACCTAAAAAATATTTTAGGCTGTTTCCTGGTAATGAGGTGCGTCTCAAGCATGCTTATTTCATAAAGTGTGAAGATGTCATCAAAGATGAAGAGGGTCATATCATTGAAATCCATTGCACGTATGACCCTGAAACAAAAAGCGGCACTGGTTTCACAGGTCGGAAAGTAAAAGGGACCATCCATTGGGTTGACGCATCCCAAGCAAAGCCAGCAGAGTTCCGCCTCTATGAACCGTTAATCCAAGAGGAAGAAGATGAGGAAAAGGACTTTTTAGAGAATATAAACCCACAGTCTTTAGAGGTTCTAAAGGGTTACGTCGAACCAAATATGGAAAAGGCACAGCCGCAAGATAAATACCAGTTCTTTAGACACGGATATTTTAACGTAGACCCGAAAGATACAAACAGAGAACATCTTGTATTTAACCATATTGTTTCTTTGAAGAGTTCTTTTAAATTGTAACCACGAAAGCAGAATACTTATTATAAATTAGTTGTCCTGACTGAGTAACTGATCGATTATATAAAATCTCTTCTGACCAAAGTTAAATTGGTTTAGAAGAGATTTTTTATGCGTGCGTTTTACTACCCTAACTAGCAATAACATGTGAGACTTTAAAGTACTACACATTTCCGAACGAGGAGCCATTTTGAATTATGTTTAGATTTTTAAAGGATATTGTTGGTGCTTGTCGAATTATGGAAGTAGTCACCTATACATGACGAAACAAGACATAATAGATGAGGTAATTTTTATGCACCAAAAGTATTCGAATCTAAGGGTATATATTTTCTCATTTCTAAGTCCAGCTATTATATTTGCAGCCATCATTTCATTTTTTAGCACTTATCCGTTTGGGGAATTCACTATCATAAAGCAGGATTTGTTAACGCAATATATACATTTTTATAGTTATGTATATGACGCTGTTAAAGCGAATGAATCTTTTTTATATAATTGGTATGCAGGGTTGGGTTCTAATCATATAGGAACGTTAGCATATTACACAGCTAGTCCTTTTTTGCTAATTATATTTTTGTTTGATCATATGTATCTTTCAGAAGCTGTAACACTCATAATTATACTAAAAATAGGTTTTATGGGGCTAGCAGTATGTATGATGTTAAAACGAAAGTTCCCTAAAATGCAGGCGCATGAGCTAGTCATATTCTCTAATTTTTATTCGTTAATGTCATATACCGTTATTAACTATCATAATGTCATGTGGCTAGACGCCTTAATCCTATTACCGCTTCTCATTATTATGATAGAAAAACTGGTTTGTAGCCGTAAGTTTATTATGTTCACAGTGCTACTTACTATGACATTTATCATCAACTTTTATATGGCCTATATGTTAGGGTTATTTATATTTTTGTATTTTATAAGTGAATTAATGGTTCATCGACAACAACTATCTAATAGACAGATTAAGGTTGCATGCTTAAAATTTTTTATAGCCACCGTTATGGCCTGTGGGCTGTCGGCTTTCTTGCTTCTACCTACGTATTTACAGTTAAAGCTAACTGCGATTACAAAAACAACAAATATACCATTTCTAGAAACTGACATGCTATCAATATATCAAAAACTGTTTGTGGGTTCTTATGATGCTGTTTTATATGCATCTCCTTATGTCTATATAGGGTCATTTGTATGGTTGTTAGTACCGCTTTTCTTTTTATGTCAGGGTATTAGTAAACCTGAAAAGATTAGATGGGCTACATTACTTATTTTTATGTGTATTAGTATCTTGATTCCATACTTGGATTATATTTGGCATGGCTTTGCTGTGCCCAATGGCTTTTTATATCGTCAATCTTTTTTACTATCATTTGTACTATTTATGATGTCTGTAATGTCCTATATGCATTACAAGGCAATAAAAGTTAAACATATTACCACTATTTATATTATATGCATGCTCTTGATCAGCTGTCTTTTAATCCAAGATGATAAAACGAAATATATAATGACTCTTGTCACTATCTCACTTTTTTATATGGCATTGTTGTTTAATAAGAATAATAGATTTAGACAATTATCTATTACACTATTGATATTATTTATGCTGACGGATGTTACCTATAATACAGGATCGTTATACTTTGGTGCATCAAGTGACTTGGCAAGTACAAAAAAGGACCTATACTTCAGTTACGCAAAGTTTAGAGAGGTAATCGAAGGTATTAAAGGTAACAGCGAAACATCACTTTTACGTGCTAAAGTAGATACTCCTGAGATTTTTAACCATTCAATTTATATTAAATACGGAGATTTGAATAATTTTAACTCAATGTTAGATCACGGAGTAGTAAGCACTTTAGGCAATCTTGGTCTAACAACCAGTAAGGCTAGATACAACGATAATGGTTCAACTCTGTTTACGGAATCCTTTTTCGGCTTGAAATATTATATAAGTGATAGTCCTATAAATAAATTAGGCTACGAACAAGTATCAAGACTAGAAGATATATATATATACGAGAACCTGTATGCCTTTCCTCTTGGTTTCAGTATCGATAGAGAAATCTTGAACCTAGCTGTTCATAGCTACAATAGTCCATTTATTTTGCAGAATGAACTGTTGAAGTATGTCTCAAGCAGTAAAGATAAGATATACGAACCTATTCAGTATGAACGAGAGATACAGAATGGGACTTTAATTGATAACAGTCTTTCAATTAAGAGGATAGACTCTAGTGAGCCTGTTCGTGTTCAATACTCTTTATCGTTATTAGAAGATAAGAAAGTCTATACAATTATTAACACCTCAAATTTAGCAAACAGCTTGGCCCAAACAAAGTCACATGTGTCTGTTGACGGTCATTTTTTACGTGTCTATCCATATCTAAGAGATAGCGCTATATTAGAACTAGGTACATATGAAAAGGGGACGATCAAAGTAGAGTGGGTCGTTGATGAGGATGAATTCGAAATAATGAGGGAGCAGTTTTATGTAGCCAACCCCGAAACTTATGAAGAAGTCATGGCTGCGATAGAACC
>NZ_JAERVL010000041.1 GCF_016745835.1 Caldalkalibacillus salinus
TAGTCCCTACCTATGTCATCGAGTATAAACAATTCCGAGCTACAAATCAACTGCAAATTGCCTTAAGGTAAGCTTATAAACTAATCATACAAGGAGAATTCTTATGAACCGATTTATACATTACTTAATTATGTGGGGAGTTTTTACGATATTGTTTACTCTCGCTACTGTAGGGTTGGAAATTTTAGAAGGAAATAAAATAAAAACAACTGAATATTACGGTTTAATGAATTTAGGCTTTCTTATGTTTATCGTATTTTATTTCATATTTGGTTTGATTATCTATCCTATTTCTTTTTTACCTTTAACTTTTCTTGCAAATAAATTTGTGAATTCTACAATTGTGAGGATTGTTATTTATTCAATTATAGGTGGGATAAGTGGGATTGGGGCATTTAACCGATTATATGGAGGTTATTTTATCAACCGATATGAACTGAACATAAGTAGTGCAATTATTGTTTTCGGTGTATCTGGTTTAATCTATGCTTTAGTGGATTATATTTCAGAAAATAAAACACTGGTTGCACAACAGGAATAATTCTTCTTCAACATACGGGGGCTGAAAACTCAGAAGATTAATTGTTGGGATTTATGAAATGTTGAAAGCCCTAAAAAAATACTCCTCCTTGTAGCAAACAGGTTTATTATTTAATTGTCTACCACAAAGGGAGCATATTAATTATCACAGGCGATTTTTTTATATACTATTGTGACATCAACATACTGTTACGTAGTGTTGATTTGAGGTTGTCTTGTTGGCCAGATATAACCGATAATAGCACCTACTAAAGCTGGTAAAATCCATCCAAGACCAATATGGTAAAGAGGTAAATAATCAATGTAGAACAATCTAACTGCTTCAAGTAATGGGACAGTCGCTCCAGGCAAACTACTGGTTAACGCACTGTAACAGTCTATAACACTAACGAAAAAGGTTAGGAACATCGACACAGCATAAACACTTTGCTTTTTAGAAAATAGCGGTGAGAAGAGTGCTAATAATATAAGAACAATAGCTAGCGGGTACAGGAGCATTAAAACCGGCACTGCGAATTGAATAATATTATTTAAGCCAAAGTTTGCAATTGTGAATGATACAAAACATAGAATGAACACGAACCATCTATAGCTCACTTTTGGTAATAATTCATGGAAAAATTGACTGCATGCGGTAATAAGCCCGATGCTCGTTTTCAGACAAGCAAGTACAATAATAATGCCTAATAAAATAACACCAAATGAACCGAAATAGTGTTGGGAGACTGCTGAGAAGATCAGACCACCATTATCAAATGTGCCGATTGTTGTTACGCTCGATGCGCCCATATAAGTGATAAGACCGTAAATGAGCATCATTAGCCCCATCGCGAAAATGCCTGATTTCAATGTCGCTTTTGAAATATCTTGCGTACCGGTAATTCCTTGCCTCTTAATGGCATTGATAACAACAACACCGAAGGCGAGGGAAGCAAGCGCATCCATCGTGTTATAACCCTCTTTGAAGCCCGTCATAAAGGCCAATTGAGTGTAGTCACCTGTCGGATTACCAAAGTTACCCATTGGCTTAATGACGGCAATTCCTATTAGAAAGAATAAGAATACTAAAAATGCTGGTGTTAAATATTTGCCTATATAGTCCATAATTTTCGCAGGATTCAGTGAAAAATAATAGACAATCATAAAAAATAGAAAACTAAAGATTCCAAGCCATAGACTCACTTGTTCTGGATTGATAAATGGTTCAAATCCAACAACAAATGGGACTGTCGCTGTACGTGGAATGGCAAAAAAGGGACCAATGGTTAAGTAAAGCGTCACTGTGAAAATGCCCCCAAATGTCGGATGTACCCGACTAGCCAAATCATGAAGTCCACTACTTCCAGAAAGCCCAATTGCTAAAATACCTATAAATGGTAGACCGATCGCCGTTACTAAGAAACCTACTAAAGCTGGCCAGAAATTCGTCCCTGCAAGCTGCCCTAGCTGGATAGGGAAAATTAAGTTACCAGCACCGAAAAACATGCCAAACAGCATCGTACCAATGATTGCATACGTTGAAAACGGTATTTTTTCTTGCATAAATATTGTGCTCCTTCATGTTGTAAGTTGTTTCCCTTTCAAAAATGATAAGTATAATAATATCAATCTTTGTATAGGGACACAATACATTTCAATAGGCCTACCTATAGCCCCTCTTTTATAACATTGAGATACCCCTCTCCCCTTTTAATAGAATTATAGATTTTTAAAAGAAGTAAAGTGTTTTTAAGAGACCCTATACAAATACGATTGTTGAATAAGGGAAATGACCATTTAAAAACACCCTTGATGATGCCCTCTCATTTGCAACTCGAGCTTCGCTCAAAAGGTTGCTACGCAGGGTTCACGATCAAGGTGTTTTTTTAGTTAGTAGATATACTGTCTCTCCTATCCGACACTCCATTGAGGATGTGAACTCAATTAGTGCTTACTCCACAGAGGTCAAACAAGCTTCACTAAATTCAATTTCCCATTCAGTTAGGATGTTAGAAATGCATTTTCCTTGCTTAATTATAAGAAGACCGTAGACAGGCGACTTCGTTCTGAGCGCAGAAAAAATAAATTTTTTTTTTGCGACGTTGAAACTATTTTTCTATCAACTACGAACATATAAATGGACAGGACAAAAAGGAGGTGGTGCGGTTGGACGAGCGACGCCTAATAAAGAAGATCCAAAGAAACGGCGACCGTGCCGCCGCCAACGAACTGGTGCAATGTTACTATGACGAGATTTACGGCTTCGTGAGAAAACAAGTCTCTAATGCAGATATTGCTATTGAACTGACACAGGAGATATTTATCTCAATGCTGCGGACAATCAGGTTTTACGATGCGAAGAGAGGTGCAGGTTTTCGAACGTGGATGTACAGGATTGCTGCAAATAAGGTAGTGGATTGGTTTCGCTCACGTGCCTACCAGGCGATGACCAAAACAATATCGCTTGATGAGGTTGAGCCGATTGGTGAAGCAGACTTCACTCTACAATTTGAAGATAGAGATTTCTCGGAGAAGGTATGCGCTTTTGTGGGCGGTTTGCCTACAGATACTCAGAAAATCTTCCGGCTTCACATCTTCGGCGGGTACACGTTCTCTGAAATCGCAAGTATCGAAGAAATTCCCGAAGGAAGCGTGAAATCCAAGTATTACCGTCTTATTAATCTGCTTAGAAAGGAGTTTGCTGATTATGGATAAGAAAACAAAGCATGCAAGCATTGAACACATCCTTTCGCAAGGTTTAGTCAAGCCGCAAACGACGAGAGAGAGTATTGCAGAAATGCTACGTACCATAGGCTTCCGTTTCATATTTTGGGATACTGGGTATAGCTTTTTTTTCACCGCTGTAACTATAGTAGGTGTTCTCGTGCTATTCTGTTTTGCACCTGATGATTACCGCTACTCCGCCTCCATCGCCGTTGCCCCACTGTTTTTTCTATTGATAACCATGTTTGCCGAAACGTCGGAGCGGGCCTGTGGATTATACGAACTAAAACAGACTTGTCGCTACACCATCCAGCAGATAACTGCTCTGCGGGTGATGTGCTACTCGGCCTTCAGCTTTGTGTTCACCATGGTTATCACGACAATCAGTACAGACAGTGGACATGAATTCCTTTCACTGTTTCCACTTTGCCTGTCCGCTCTGTTTATCTGCGCTACCTTGGGTATATCCTTTATGCGTTTTCTTCACGGTACATGGGTAAATGTGGTGTTCTCGGCGGTGTGGGTGTTCGTAAATATCATAATCCCATTCTCACTAGGGCAAGAATGGGAGGCAATATTACGTGAAATGCCGATTGCTTTTTCGGTTGTCCTTGCCGTTCTCGGAGGGGCAGCACTGGCTTACCAAATATCAAAAATGCTGTCGGAGGTAAAAAAATATGCTATCGCTTAATAATGTGACTAAAAAATATGGAAACTTCACTGCTTTGGAGGATATCAACCTCGAATTCTCTAGCGGTGTATACGCCTTGCTTGCCCCAAATGGCGCGGGCAAAACTACACTGATTAAAATGCTCACGACACTCATCTTCCCTACAAAGGGAGAAATCCTTTGGAACGGAGATGAAATTGTTTGGCTGGACGCTTCATACCGTGACACCATCGGCTATCTGCCGCAGGAATTTGGCTATTATAGGAACCACTCGGCGAGAGAGTTCCTGTTGTATATGTCAGCGTTAAAGTGTATTGATCCCGAAAAAGCAAAGCGCAAGACCGACGAACTTATTGATCTTGTGGGCTTGTCGGACGTGCGAGATAAGAAGATGAAGAAGTTTTCAGGTGGTATGATTCAGCGCGTCGGAATCGCTCAGGCGATGCTGAACGACCCTAAAATCCTCATTCTCGATGAACCTACAGCAGGGCTTGACCCAAAAGAACGCGTCCGCTTTCGCAATCTTATCTCGTCACTATCCAAAGATCGCATTGTTATACTTTCGACGCATATCGTGTCGGACATTGAAACAATTGCAAGTAGGGTTATTATGTTCAAGAATCATAGGTTGTTCACCAACGACGCACCTGCGTCGATATGCAGAACGCTCATGGGCAAGGTCTACGAAACGGACGATATTGCCGAAATCAATTGCCCTCATCTCGTGCTCACAGAACACCAGGACAGTGGTAAAACCGTCACGCGTTTCGTGAGCGAGAGCGAATGCGGCGATGTTGCGCGAAGTGTCAGCCCCAACCTTGAGGATGTGTTCCTATACATTTATCGAGATGAAGTCATGTGAGGTGAGATATATGCTATTCGGGTACGAGCTTAAAAAACTTGTACTTTTACCGGCGATGGTTGGATTTGTTGTCCTGTGCATCGTTCTTAATGCTGTGATTGCGATAGTCGGCTACAACGATTATGGTGCGAATGACGAAGCGGAAGCTGTCAATATCTTTGAGGGATTTAAGACAAGCCAAATCGCCGAAACATATATATGGAAGTACAACATCACAGGCAAAAACGCCGAGAATATACGCAACAAGTATGATAAATTACAACCTGTAATTGATGAAAAAGCCGCTAACGGCGATGCTTTGTCAACTTACTTCGGAGAACAGACCCATTACCGCCACAGTATGTTGTTTGAAATCATGTTTATGGCCATCATTGCGGAAAGCGCTTTATTAGCGTTATTTGCCGCGCTCATATCGGTAACCTATGAGAACTTGAGAGGCACCGAACCTATTATCTGCGCTTCAAAAGTGGGAAGACGGGTACTCAGGACAAAGCTGTGCGCCTCGTTGACGGCGACAGTAGCCTTGACAGTCGTCGTCCTTGGAGTGAGTTTGTGCATATTTTTTCTCAGATTCAATTTTTCGGGCGTGTGGAATGACAACGTATCAAGTATGTTTAACTACGCTGTAAATGAATACAGTAAGCCTTTCATCACATGGCACAGCTTCACTGTTGAGGGGTATCTGTGGGCGACAATTGGAGTAACCTTTGGTATTGCAGTTTGTCTTTGCCTGTTAGGATATGCAGCTGGGGTCTTTGCTCGTAACGGATACGGCGCATTTATCGCAGCTGCGTCGATAGCCGGGGTCACATTTCTGGCTAAGCCACTTTTTCCAATCGGCTCGTTCTCACGGGGCATTTGGACCCTTACTCCCGTTTGGTTATGGAAAAATAGCGGAGCATGGTTTACTGACGGCGGAGCGGAAATTATATGGGCAAACTTTGAAAGCGTGGGGCTTTTCGTTTCCCTTGCTGTACTTTCCATTGCCGCTTTCGTTTCCACTAATATATTTAAAAAGAGGGAGCTATTATGAGAATCTTTGTATACGAACTCAAAAAGATATTAAATTGGCGTATTCTCGCACTTATTGCTGCAATTGCGACGTTGACGTGGTTCACAATGTTGAGCCAATTACTGAGCTCAAATGATAGTTTAACCACCCATGGTATTTATGGTTCCTATCAGAAAGAGATGTTTGCGCTTTATGGCGATACGCTTGAACCGGAAGAATTAGCCGACTATGATATTCCGGGCAAAAAGGATGCCCTTATTTCTGAAATGAATGAAATTATCTCAAACGAGCCGATTTTTACCGAAAACAATATCTACAACTACGCTGAATTCGAGGCATTTGCCAATAAAGGCTACACCAACGACCTAAGCGAGGAGGAAAGGGAAACCCTTTCCGCAATGCGGAGCAAGCTGGAAGGCAATAGCCCACAAACCTTAGATGAATGGTATGCCTCGCCACTGATGAGGCTAAATAATCTTGAGGCGATAGAAGATACATATGTCGACTATGAGGCCTCTCTTCGAAGATATATAGACAGCGATCGCGGCCCCGTAGTCGTCCGAGCTGCTGAGAAATTACTGCAAATGCGCAATGCAAACTTGATTTACTATCATCTTTGCGAAAGTTTTTCTCATTATACCGCTGTTGTTGGGGTGTTTACCGTGGTTGCCGCAATCATTCTCATTGCCCCCTTGCTGACAACCGACCGCATGCGGAACATAAACCTGATACAGTATTCGTCAACGATTGGACGCAGGATTTTTAGGCTTCAATTTGCCGCAACTATTGTTAGCACACTCGCTTTATCCATCCTTTTGATTACCGCAGCATATATTCCGTTCCTTGCATCGGGTGCATGGATTTATTGGGACGCGCATATCATGTCGGATAATTTTACCTCCAGCGGGATACAGCTTTATAACATGACCTTCGGGCAGTACGCACTCATACTTGCGGGAATGATACTAGCACTAAGTGTCGGCATGGCATGTTTTGCGTTTATACTTGCGAGATTCAGTGCGAATATTGTGATGATGCTGATTATGGCCGTTCCGGTCGGTATTGCGGTTGCGGGAATAGCCGTAATCTCAGTCACCATGGCATTAAGGGATCAAAACATCGTTTTCAATACCATCTTCCAGGGTAGATTTGATGCGCCTGAGGTTGTCTTGTGTGGTTTCGTTGCCGTAGTCGGCATGATTGTGTCGATAGTTATATTGACACGGGAGAAGCGTGTTGATGTCGCTTAAGGCACAGAGACGAAAGTCTTTACATACAGCGCTTATGTAAGGGTGATAGGGAAGCAAAATATTCTGTGGTATTAAACGAGAAAGTCAGAGTCACAGTTTAATATAATGAGGAGGGTTGCAAGATAAAGATAAGCAAAGCTTTCTTTTTGTGTTGAGTGATGAGGTATTAACACCGGAGGGAATTTTCTTAAAAGTACAAAATTGTAGTAAAGAATATTGATATAGAAGTCGAATTACATCAGTTTTTGGTTACTGATGTAATTTTTTTTGTCAAAAAAATGTAGAATTTTTGGTATTATTAATAAAGTAGTAAAGATGTAGGATGACGTAAAATATTTTGTGTAAGCATCTTTTCAATAAAA
>NZ_JAERVL010000042.1 GCF_016745835.1 Caldalkalibacillus salinus
TCAATGATTTCTTCAGGTGTATCAAGGTGTTTTACATCTTGAGCTCTTGTAATAAAGCCCCGTATGTTATATTTTCCACTAAAATAATGTTCGTAGTCACTTGGCTTGATCACTTTTTGCATAATTGTAGTTGGTTCAGGAAACTCAGCATCTAATCGTACTCGAATGATTTTTTCTAGTTCTTCATCTGTAAGCTTGTCAATACTTGTTCTCCGTATACGATTAAATTCTTCAAGAGAGACATCATTTTTTCTTAATACTTGATCAAGCGTCTCTTGAAAAGGTTCTAGTTGAATAGAACAATATCCTCCTCCCTGCAACGCCTCTATAAAGTTGTCTACCTGACTTGGACGATTAACTCTTAATCTCTCAAGCTCCGATGGATAGACTTTTTTCTCAACCAACTGGCGCATGTTTTCAGGACTGAAGCCTTTTGCTTGGATGTATCTTTTTACCCACGTTGCCTCTGTACGGTTAATGATACCATAACGAGCGTAGTCATTTGGGTCTATGTTACGGTTGGCAAAGTAGAGAATGTCGTCTAGCTTGAAGCCATCATTCAGTAATTGGCGCAGTTGAGTTTCATTATAGCCACGGTTGACCAGATTAACGAGTGACTCAAGACCGTTATTGTCTAAGTGTTTCGTTTGCTCTAAGAAGCTTTTGCTAACACCGAGTTCATCAAGCTGTCTAAGCAAGTCTTCGGATACTCTTAGTGTACCTGTTCCGTTGTTCTTGATAACAATACCGTCATACGGGATTATGAGTACGTGTGGAGCAACTATTAATGTGTAGTTTTTAAAAATAGAACTACGCCTTAAGATTTGTGTTCATCCTAAGGCGTAGTTCGTATGATTCTTATTTCATTTTATTAACCTTCTTTGTTTACTATTTTCCACTCCATATCAAGAAGAACGGGTGGCACAAAGTGTGGAATGAGATACTCATATTTTTCTCCCGTCCACTTTCCAATGATCATGTGCTGACCATCTTTAGATTTCTTGATCTTCCACTCTCCACTTGCGGCAGCAACTTCTCCTTGTTCGGCCATTTTCCATGCTTCGTTAAAGGAGTAATCCCCATCTTGTATTGGCTGAATATCTGGCATGGCTGACTCTGCTTCTTCAAGAGAGTAGTCCTTTTCTGAATCCCATACTTCGTGGAATTCAAAGCCTACTAATCCCGCTTCTTCTACTCGGTTTTTGAAGGTATCTGTAACGTAAATCTCTACCAAGTTTTCTTTCAGTTTAAAGATCGTTTCTTGTTCGATACATTCCTTATTAAAGGAATACTTTTGTATGTCTTTTACGACTTCAACATTATATTTATCTTCGATGAGTAGTTTAGCTTTATCTCGATTAAAACAATCGGTTAATCTTGTTATATTAATTGCATAATAGTTTTTTTCAGAGTGTATCATAGGTAATATTTCAGCATTGTCCAGTAACAAGTCTTCTAAAATTGAAATTGAACGTTCACTAAAAATAGGGTAAGGGAAGCCTGGAAAATCTGACTCTAACCCTTTTTCATACGTTTCTAATTTTATTGGTTTCCAATTATCTAACATGCTTGTGCCTCGAAAACCACCTAATAATGTGTGTGAATCATATTCATTAGCACATCCTAGATAATCATAGCCTTCAAGTTTTTTATTAAGTATGTAGATTTTCAAGATTGACACCCTCTCTTAGTTATCGATATAACGACCAATAAATAGTCTGCCGCTTGTTAAGTCCTCACGTATACCTTGAAGAATATCTGCAGCTATTGTTTGTCTTTGTTCTAAAGGTAAATGTCTGTATTCAATATTCATTCTTTGAAGTTGTTTAAATACATACTCATAATAGTTTTTTGTATGTCCCCCATTATGTGTTGCAACAACTAACATTGTTCCGTCATAATCTGGTAGGTTGTAATGCGAATATCCTTTCACCTTTGGAAGCCACACGCCTATTGCAGATGAGTTAGTATCTATACCAAAATGTTTCAATATTAGTCTAGCATCCCGTGCTGCTTGATTATTAGCACCTGCAGCAACAATATGATGTGCATTCCATCCTGTTATCGGGTCCGCGACAGGAGGTTTTCCTAAGTTTGCGTTGGTTAATTCATCTCGTAGTATCTGACTTGGACTCTTACTCGGTGCATGCGCTAGCTTTAAGTCGTAGTGCCCTTCCGTTCTGTCCTTATAAAAGCTCAACGGTATACAGTTTGAATTATGCGTCAGGATACTTAAATTAGAAACATAGTACGTATGGAAGTCTTTCACACGGAAGTTGTAAACAGTTGTATGTTCTTCTTTTACCTCAATCGCATCAATCGGTAAGAGATTTCCGTCACTCGTTTCTAGTAGATCTCCTACTTCAAGATCCTTGGTTTTAACCCAACCCTTTTCATGTACCCAGAAAGGGTGTTCATCCGTAGTGGTGATAAGTTCCTCTCCTACTTTGACATTGTAGGATTCTGAGATTGGCTTCTGGAAGAGCATATCCACTTTCTTATATGCCATCTTATTAGTTTCGGTATCTTTTGCCAAGACTGTATCACCAATTTGGATGTGTAATTTTTAAAAATAGAACTACGCCTTAAGATTTGTGTTCATCCTAAGGCGTAGATCGTATGATTGTTATTTCATTTTTTTAACCTTCTTTGTTTACTATTTTCCACTTCATATCAAGAAGAATGGGTGGAATAAAGTGTGGAATGAGGTACTCATACTTTTCTCCCGTCCACTTTCCAATGATCATGTGCTGACCGTCTTTAGATTTCTTAACCTTCCACTCTCCACTTGCGGCTGCAACCTCTCCTTGTTCGGCCATTTTCCATGCTTCATTAAAGGAGTAATCCCCTTCTTGTATAGGGTGAATGTCTGGCATGACTGGCTCTGCTTCTTCAAGAGAGTAATCTTTTTCTGAATCCCATACTTCGTGAAATTCAAATCCAACTAATCCCGCTTCTTCTACTCGGTTTTTGAAGGTGTCCGTGACATATATTTCACCTAGTTTTTCTTTCAGTTTAAAAATGGTTTCTTGTTCAATACATTCCTTATGAAAGGAGTACTCAAGTATTTCTTTTACAACTACAATATTATACTTATCTTCAATAACTAACTTTGCTTCATCTCGATTAAAACATTCGGTTAATCTTATAACATTGACTGCATAATATTTCTCACTGGGATGTTCAACTTCTAGTATTTCTGCTCTATGTTCTAGTAAATCCATTAACGTGTTCACTGCTTTTTCACTAAAGATTGGCTCTGGAAACCCAGGGAAATCAGAGCTCTTCCCTTGTTCCTGTGTGTATAATTTTACTGAGTACCAATTATCTAGCATTGGCTGTCCTCTAAACCCAT
>NZ_JAERVL010000043.1 GCF_016745835.1 Caldalkalibacillus salinus
GATTGGCTCTGGAAACCCAGGGAAATCAGAGCTCTTCCCTTGTTCCTGTGTGTATAATTTTACTGAGTACCAATTATCTAGCATTGGCTGTCCTCTAAACCCATCTCCTAACAATTTTCTATCCTTCTCTGGATTAACAGTTGCAAGCATGTCATAACCATCAAGTTTTTTTTTGAGGATATAGACTTTCAATTCAATGCACCCTTTCTAATTTTCAGTATAGCGACCAATAAATAGTCTACCATTCATTAAATCCTCTCGAATAACCTGGAGTACATCAGCTGCTATTAATTGCTTCTATGGTAAAGATAAATGGCTGTAATCATTTCGCATATCTCTAAGCTTTATATAGACATATTCATAGTAATTCTTCGTATGTCCTCCATTATGTGTTGCAACAGTTAACATAGTTCCGTCATAATCAGGTAGATTGTAGTGCGAATATCCTTTAACTTTTGGTAACCAGATTCCATTCGCAGCGGAATTAATATCTACACCAAAGTCATACAGAATTCTTCTAGATTCAATTACCAATTCATTATTAGCACCTGCAGCAACAATGTGATGAGCATTCCAACCTGTTATCGGATTCGCGAC
>NZ_JAERVL010000044.1 GCF_016745835.1 Caldalkalibacillus salinus
CTTGTAAGGCAGGTGCTCTCCCAGCTGAGCTAACCCTCCGATATGGTGACCCGTGGGGAATTCCGATGCTTTAGCTACTCCCGATACTTACAGTTAAATCAACTGTGTGACGGGGGAACCCTTGGGTGAGAATCACCTTTGTTTGTTTTTAAAAATGGTGACCCGTAGGGGATTCGAACCCCTGTTACCGCCGTGAAAGGGCGGTGTCTTAACCACTTGACCAACGGGCCATACTATGAATAATATCTTATGGCGGAGAGAGAGGGATTCGAACCCTCGAGACGGGTTTACCCCGCCTACACGATTTCCAATCGTGCTCCTTCGGCCAACTCGGACACCTCTCCAATGGCTCCGCAGGTAGGACTCGAACCTACGACCGATCGGTTAACAGCCGATTGCTCTACCACTGAGCTACTGCGGAACAAGTAGATCGTTTATCAGCGGCGACAAGTAATAATATATCATATCGTTCAATTTAAGTCAACTGTTTTTTATAACTTTTTTATTTTAGTCTGATGAATTTACGAACTTGACCGTATGATCTCCTGTGGTTCGCTGTTAAGCTCAAGTCAGACTAAAGGCAACCCCTTATCGGATTGCCTTAATCATTCTAACTTGTTTTAAAACGTTGGTCAACCCCTAATACGAAGGAAATTGCTTGTCTTTTAATTGACCAGGTTCTTGTTTAAGAGTAAGTTGACTTAGAGCTTCTCTTAGTACTATTTTTTGTGTCTCTTTATCACTAGGCTTACCTAGTGAATGTCCAAAATCAAACCCTACAGGATGAATGGCTCTCGGAGGTCTCATAAGACCTGACTGCTCCTTGTCTAGTGTGATAAGAACTGTTGGAAGGCCTTGAGCCTCAATTGCACGCTGTACCGCGACCACGGTACGATGACAAAGCGGTCAGCCAGCTGTTAGAAGAACCGCATCTGCTTTAGATTTTGTAATCTCTTTAGCAATTTGTGGAATTGTTTCTTCATTTATTTTCTTTAAACGCATGGCATACCCCATCATAGAGATATGTTTGTTGTTAACAGCGCCAATATAACCTTCGTCTACTAGTTCACGTAAACGATCTAGAGGGAATATCGTGTTAACGTCCTTTTTAGGTTCATCCGTATTATAGTGCTCTTTAGGCGCACCGTGAGTTACTGTAAAGTCCTCTGTGCTAGCATCCTCTGGAATCACACGATATGTCTCGTCACCATCTGTATTAAATGGCTCTTGATCTTTTAAGTGAGCACCAGCTGTTGAAACAATAGCTATTGTCATTTCACTTAATGTTTTGTCGTTCGGCGTATAAGGAATAGCCTTTCTTGACATTTCCATGTTATCTTGCACCTCCATAAAATCTTCATCTCATACCCTTACAGTATGATTCATCACGTATTATACTATTTCCTTTAATAAATCTAAACTCAGACGCTCAACACACGAATAGTTTGTGACAAAAATGTAAACTTTAATATATAAATTTAGGAGGTTGAATTTATGCCTGATAAAAAAGACAAAAACAGAAACAAACCACCAATCGGTAAAGCTGAAGATGTAGAATTTTCTATGGAAGAAGCTGACCAGGATGACTTTGAAGCCTACCAAAGAGCCAAATCAGCCGATAATAGGCAAGAAAAAAAGTCGTGAAAGCCAATATGGCTCACGACTTTTTATTCGTATTGTTGTTACCTGTCTGATCATTAAATAGCTCATGATGGCCTTCTTCAACTTCAAGATCGTACTGATCAATTGTTTCCTGTACGGACTCTTCTGAGACTCCTGGGAGGTTCTCTTCGTGTACAATATTGTATTCCTCTCCCTGTTTTTCAGCTTGATTCTTCAGACCTTTAACCCAGAATCCACCGTGGAAGTGGCGTGGTTCATGAGAAATAATAAAAGCTTTTGGGTCATATGCAATAATGAGGTTATAGAGCTCTTCTTGAGATTTTCTTCTCGCCAGAATTTCCATCATTAGCCTTCTCCCGTCTCGCCCTTCCCCATCCCATGAAGTAACGCCATACCCTTGTTCTCTTATTATCTCGGGTATACTTAATTCATACTTGTTTGTAATGACCTTTACAGTAACATATCCAAGGGCTAACATTTCTTCTATCTTCATCCCAGCCAATACACCTAATGAGTATCCCACTGCATATGCGATTAAGTTCTGTATTTCATTGAGATTTTCTAACACTAAACCAAGACCAATAACATATATCATAACTTCTATGGAGCTTATAAATGCAGCAAGATACTTTTGACCCTTTAATGTGAGAATCATTCTAATTGTAAAGAATGAAACGTAAACAATGTTAATGATTAATATGATTAAAATCATGACCATGGGAAAGGCACCTCCTTAATGTGCGATATTTTAAAGTTTTTTTAAGATAACTTTTCATCAAAATGATTAAAACGCGTTATTCCTCATCAATCCTACCACCTGTAGGTTGGCTATGGCAAAGGAATTTTTTTATTTTTAATACATCAGAGTAAATCCTCATCAAACCCCAAGTACCATTGGCGTACCCCTCCGGGCATCAGGTCGTGCTACGGAGCTAAAGCTCCTAGTCACGCCATCACTCGACAGGCTTAACGGTCGTGTTCGATATGTACTCATAGGGCATAGGTCTCGCATCGTTCGGCTTCGCCTCCGTG
>NZ_JAERVL010000045.1 GCF_016745835.1 Caldalkalibacillus salinus
CTCTATAAAAAATACGTCGACCTTGAAGAGCTAGATGATGTATATGAAATATCAACAGTAGCTTTGTATAAAGGAAAAGAAGTTGCAGTGAGAAAATTCAAGGGTGACATTATAATCTCTCATGGTGATAGAGATTACTGTAAAAAGAATGGGTTCACATACATTGATAGAGGGTACTGGCAAAAAGAGGTAAAGGGAGATGAGTTAGAAAAAGTATGGCACGAGAAAAGTGGTATACTAGGATTTTAGACTAGCTGTATTATAGAACTATTATGATGCACCTAAAGCGAACACGTTAGGCTGTTCACTTTAGGTGTATTTCTTTTCAGAACCAAGCGAAGTTCCAAATGGAACGGTAGGTGATGTCCAAGGTGTGATTGACCGAGTAAGTGCGCCAGGATACAGCTACGAGCAGGAGTGGGAAGAATAAGTTAAAGCCGAAGGCTTTAAGCAAACCGAAATTTTTAAGCTAAAAATCATGCGTGAGCCAAAGAAGAGCCTGTAAATGTCAATCGAATCGAAATGTTATTGCTACCGTAGTCGAAGCTCTAATCATGCCAAGGTCATTCTTATATGATTACAAGTTGCATGATGGGATCAGCGTTAGAGCATATATTGAGCAAACAGTCGGACTACCTTCTATTTCTACAATTAAACTTGAAGCCAATTTCTCTGAAAGGCAGGGCACTACGACTTAAAGCTAGCGCATGCACCGAGTAAGAGTCCAAGTCAGATACTACGAGATGAATTAACCAACGCAAACTTAGGGAAACCTCCTGTCGCGAATCCGATAACAGGTTGGAATGCTCATCACATTGTAGCTGCTGGAGCACAGGATCCAGCTGCGATTAACTCAAGAGTTCTCTTAGAAAAATTCGACATAGATTTTAATTCTGCCGCGAATGGTATACGGCTTCCAAAAATAAAAGGATGTTCTCACTATAACCTCCCTGACTATGATGGTACTATGTTAGTAGTGGCCACTCATAATGGGGGGCATACAAAGAACTATTATGAATATGTCTACAGAAGGCTTTCTGAAGTTGTAAAACGTACGAATACCTATACCCTGACCATTTAGAGTTATATCGCCAAAAAGGATTAGAGGTATTACAATTAATAAAAGAAGATTTACTTAATGGTAAACTGTTTATCGGTAAGTTTGATCACAACCAAGGAGAAATGTTGATGAAAATTTGGCTTCTCAATAACAATATTGATGGATATGAATACTTTGGATACAAAAACGAAAAAGATGCAAAAGTATTCACCTTTGGATTTCGAGGAAATAGAATGGCGGATCAATGGGAAAAAGTTGAGTTAGTAACTTACGAGAATGGCAAGGAATCTGACTTCCCAGGATTCCCCACACCCATATTCAGTAGTACGGCTAAACAGGTATTAGATGAAATTATAAGTGGAGCTGTGGAATTTCTACCTATATACCATAAAAATGGAACGTATTATGCTCTCAATGTTATAAATATAGTTAACGGTTTAGATTACAATAAATCACTCTTAATAAGAGACAAAGAATTAGATATTGTAAACGATGTTAAACGATATTCTTTTATTGAAGATGTAGTAAGAGTTGAGTCTATATTTAAATTACCTGAATTTAGAGCAACAAGGATCTTCGTCACAGATCTCTTCAAAAAGCGTGTTGAAGAAACTGGACTCGTAGGGTTTGAATTCCATGAAGTTTGGGACTCAGAAAAGGACTACTCTCTTGAAGAGGCAGAGAAAGCCTTACCGACAATTCACCCAATTGAGGACGAGTATTACTCCTTTGATATCGCTTGGAAAATGGCCGAACAGGGAGAAGTTGCTGCCGCAAGTGGTGAATGGAAGATAAAGAGATCCAAGAATGGTCAGTATATGGTCATTGGTAAATGGACAGGAACACGCTATGACTATTTTCTTCCACACTATGTGCCACCTATACTTCTCGAGATGAAGTGGAAAATCGTGAAAATAGAGTATTAAGCAGAAGATAAAATCATAAGCAAGTATCAATATGGGAAAGGCAACGTTATGAATAATTCATAATCTGCCATCACTCTTATTCGGTACTCACAAGAGCAAGGAGCATGATGTGAAATAAGCTAAAACAATAAAAGAATCCACTCAACCATTGGGTATAACACGCCTAATGAATATGAGCAAATGTTCAACAAAATGACAGCCTAAATTTATTCTAAATTTTGGTGCAAATATGTGTCTACAAGTTTGACATAGTATCAATCAAACAGTGATGAAAATCTTATATCTTCACAGATGATTATTACGACCCGAGACTAGGAGATAAACTAATCAAAGCATTTGCGATAGAGGCTATCAAATCAACATTATTCATTGGAGGGTATAAGTAATGGTAGAAGAGTATTCAGTATCTAGTAATTGTTATTTCGATAAGCAAAAAA
>NZ_JAERVL010000046.1 GCF_016745835.1 Caldalkalibacillus salinus
GATAAACTAATCAAAGCATTTGCGATAGAGGCTATCAAATCAACATTATTCATTGGAGGGTATAAGTAATGGTAGAAGAGTATTCAGTATCTAGTAATTGTTATTTCGATAAGCAAAAAAGTGTAGATGAATGCTTACAATTAGCCGTCGATTTTAAAGAGTTGGTACAGGATGGAATATTATTTGAGTATAATATAGAAGAATATATAAACCCGGAGCT
>NZ_JAERVL010000047.1 GCF_016745835.1 Caldalkalibacillus salinus
GTGGAAATGTCATTTAAGCCGGTAGGGTTAACCACTGGTATCACGATTTCAGTCATAAGTTTGCTGATCTTTATTGGTTTGGTGGTATTTGAAAGGCGTAAACAAAGGAGTCAGTACTAGCATTGGTTTGACTTTTCAAACCTCTAATTTAGATCAACGCTAGGTGGTGTATATAAAAAGCAAAGCTCAACATCTATCTTATCCAATAGAGGGAATTAGTGGTTTAAATCGAATTGGCAACTTAATTACACTTTAATTCTGAAAATGATTTTTAGTAAGTATGGAGGATCATATGCTAAAGTATACGAATATACCCATAAGAGTTTATACTTTTTCATTTTTGCTACCCATTTTATTTATGGGGTTTATTTTTTCTTTCTTTCAAGCTTATCCTGCTGGTGTTTCTACTGTTATGAAGTTAGATTTGGATCACCAATACATTCATTTTTATAGTTATCTGTACGATGCAATTAAGGGAAAAGATGCACTATTATACAATTGGTATGCTGGGTTAGGGTCTAACAACATTGGTAACATCGCTTACTATACTTCAAGCCCTTTTCTTTTTATTATTTTGTTATGGGACCATTATTACCTATCTGAGTCTGTTCTTGTATTAATTTTATTAAAGGTAGGTCTAATGGGGCTTAGCATGGCCTTCTTTATAAAAACTAAAGGTATTAATTTAAGTGGATCAGAAGTAGTATTCTTTTCATCTTTTTATGCCCTTATGTCTTACACTGCTGTCTATTTCCACAATGTGATGTGGTTAGATATATTGATTTGGTTACCAGTGCTTGTCATATTAACAGAACGTTTAGTACACAATGGCTTTATGAGCCTGTTTCTGATTGTTTTGTTTGTTGTATTTATATCCAACTTTTATATGGCTTATATGCTTGGGGGCTTTATTTTTATTTATTTTCTAACCGAGGTCATTTTTAAGCAGAAGAATAAGTCCAGAGAAGCAAAAACTAGGGTTGGTCTAAAATTTGCTTTAGCAACTATCATTGCTGCAGGGATGGCAGCCTTTTTATTAATACCTGCAGCAATCCAGCTTTCTGCAGCTGAAATATCACAACCCCATTTTGAAAAGACAATAAATACTGAAGTGTTATACGTATTCTTAAAACTTTTAAGCGGGGTATATGATAGTGTATTAGAGGGGAGTCCACAGGTCTATATTGGTAGCTTTATATGGTTTCTCCTGCCAGTCTTTTTTTTAAGCAAGCAAATATCTAAGATAGAGAAAGTAAGATGGTCTACTTTAGCTGTTGTACTTTATGTTAGTATGCTAATCCCACATTTAGATTATATTTGGCATGGTTTTGCATCCCCAAACAGTCTACTTTATAGGCAGTCTTTTATACTATCTTTTATTTTACTGTATATGTGTATCAAAGCGTATGAGAACATCAAGACATTTGACTATAGATACTTTTTTGTCTTTTATTTAATAGCCAATGTTATTGTTGTATTATGCTATTTTAACTTTGATGAATTTACAACTACACATCTTGTTATTAATTTATGTGCTCTTGCGCTATATTTAATTTTCCTGTTAACAAAGCTCCGGAAGCCGTCTTGGAGTGTAATTAGACTTACATGTATTATACTATTTACACTTACTGAACTAATATTTAATACGGGTTCCATATATTACCAAATGACCAAAGATATCGGGGGACTTTTAAAAGAAACATATACTGAATATCGTGATTATCGAAAAGTCATACACAAGGTAAATCAACACGATGACGCATTTTTTAGAGCTAAGACTAGAATGGAAAACACCCTGAATGATGGCATACATATGAATTATAGCTCGCTAAATTATTTCAGTTCCATGGTTAATCATGATCTTTCAAGGTCTTTGGAAGCTTTAGGGTTATCAGCAAATAAAGCCATATATAGTCAGTATGGGGCAACTTTATTTACAGAGTCTTTATTGGCCGTGAAGTATGATGTCGGCCCTGAGAGCATATCAAGACCAGGCTATGAAAAGGTGTGGGAGGAAGACGGTCTCGTTATACATGAGAACCAATATGTCTTGCCATTGGGCTTCGTAACAGATAGCGGTCTTCAGGATATTCATATTTTTGAAACTGATAACCTCTTTCAAGTACAGAACAATTTATTAAGTTTCTTTGCAGGATACGAGTCTGAGGTCTTTCAGAGAGTAGCGTCTTTTAATAGGGAAATCAAAAATGCGGTCGTCCATGAGAATGGTGAAATAATACAAAGAAATGACGACAATGAACCTGTACGTATCAACTACTCATTTAATATTGATGAACATAAACAAGTGTTTATTAATCTTGATACGTCAGTACTTAAAGATACACAAATCAGGATTAATCAGCTACTCATAAGTGAATACCCCATTAATAAAAATCATTCTATTTTAAAATTAGGGACTTTTGATCAAGGGACGATCAAAGTAGAGTGGGTTGTCGATAAAGATGAATTCGAAATAACGAGGGAGCAGTTTTATGCAGCTAACCCCGAAACTTATGAAGAAGTCATGGCTGCGATAGAACC
>NZ_JAERVL010000048.1 GCF_016745835.1 Caldalkalibacillus salinus
GCAACCCTTACTTGAAGCCCTGTTCTTGTCATTTCATACATTTCTGCACCATTATGTATTTTAACTCGTGCATTATCTGGATATCTATATTCTGGTATGATATGTTTATCACTTAACGTTGTCCCATTGCCTGTATATGGTCTAGGATCCGTATAAGGTAGAATCTTATCCTTATGAGGATGATCTAGCTGATCGATAATTTTTTTCAACCTTGCTTTATCAGCCTCTGTATTTCCTCCTAATGGGATTTTTATTATATCTGTTTCAATAGCTTCGTAACGGATAACTCCGACTGTAACTAATGCTACGTGGGCTAAGAATAAACTACTGATTGACATAAATACTTTTTAATGTTGGAAGTAATTTTATATGAAAGGAGATGGTCCCCGACCACCTCCTAGTGTTAAATCATAATGCTTCTTTTTCAGCCCAAATATCTTCAATTAATGGTTAGGAACCTTCTTCCGAAACACACCCTTGTCTACTTGTTCGAAATCACTATCAACTTTAAGCAATGTGAAAGTTTCAATAACATAACAGTCATCTTCTTCATATACAATTTGGTATTTTATACCATTATGTCTGCAATAAAATTCTCTTCTATAGGCTTCTTCTAACTCATTGAATGTGACCTCTTTTACATACCGATTTTCATAAACCTTTCTAAAACCTTCTTCATCAGGTTTAGTTTCGGAACTTAAAAGATAGTTACCATTTCTCTTAGAATCTAACTTATACTCAATCCCTCTGTATATTGCATATTTACCATTCTTTATTCTCATACTTTTCCTCCCTATTAATAGGTTAGTATAAATTTCCCTTTATCTATAGAATAAACCCCAACTAACACCTTATGACTCGTAGCTGTTAATTCATATAACTCTGTCCCGTCTGGAATGTCGACTTGTTTCATATTATATTCAGCTCCACAACGGTCGCAATACTCGTTCTTATCTCTATTAATGTAGCTGCTTCATGGTCAGTTAGTTGATGTGTTGGTATTAACCTCAACATATTAAACTTGTCCAATGAGATGTTGAAATTTCTTAGTGTTTCTGGAAATCCATTAATAAAAGAGTCTTCAAGTAAATGGTTACGATATCCTCCTCCCTGCTACGCATCTATAAAGTTGTCTACCTGACTTGGACGATTAACTCTTAATCTCTCAAGCTCCGATGGATAGACTTTTTTCTCAACCAACTGGCGCATGTTTTCAGGACTGAAGCCTTTTGCTTGGATGTATCTTTTTACCCACGTTGCCTCTGTACGGTTAATGATACCATAACGAGCGTAGACATTTGGGTCTATATGTCTGTTGGCAGCTCTTCTTTGGTTTACACTTAATGTCTATCTAAAGCCTTCGGCTTGGGCTTTAACTTATTCTTCCCACTCCTGCTCGTAGCTGTACCCTGGCGCACTTACTCGATCGATCACACCTTGGACATCACCCACCACTATATTCGGGTTGACCCATAGCTTTCCTTGATGGAAATCGTAGGCGACCATATCTTCGTGCATCTCAAAGCCGGTGTGAACTCCCTCTGTTAAGTATATAAACCAATGATGCTTTGGTGGGATTGATGAATACAACACATTATTTTCTAAAGCATCTATTGCATCAGGTTGTAATTCCTCTAACATGTCGAGCGCTGATCTTTCAGCGATGAGACACTTGGCTCCTGTTAGTTGGATCATTCGTAGCTGTTGAGCTAAGTATTTTTCTTGAGACTCGGTCAATTCATCCGTTTTCACATGCTCGTCATCCGTTTCAAGAAAAGGTACCACGTACTGACCTTGTTCAGGTATCGTGGAGGTATGGATTTCTTCTTGATGAATCCATATAAATAATTTATTAGGTGTAATTTGTTTCTCAAATCTCATAGCAAAG
>NZ_JAERVL010000049.1 GCF_016745835.1 Caldalkalibacillus salinus
TATCGTGGAGGTATGGATTTCTTCTTGATGAATCCATATAAATAATTTATTAGGTGTAATTTGTTTCTCAAATCTCATAGCAAAGTTTCCTCTAATCAATAACCATGCAAAATGCGACGGATTATACTTTAACTGGAAGGAATCGACTGAGCTCACCTCATCATATGTGTATCTTGTAATGGCTTTACGTGATTCTTCCTTATCGTCGGGAGTTATATATTCAAACAGTTTATATACAAATAATTTTTCATCTCTCACCAGCTCTTTGAAATCAACGCCTAGCTGAAAACAATCCTGTAC
>NZ_JAERVL010000050.1 GCF_016745835.1 Caldalkalibacillus salinus
ATACGAACTACGCCTTAGGATGAACACAAATCTTAAGGCGTTTTCTATTTTTAAAGATTTGCGCATTAATAAATTGAGAATGATGGCGAAATGATCATTGTAGAATAAAGTAAAGTTAAACCATTATGCAAGCCATCATCACAGGTTTTATCTTCATTTTGTTGATCTGTTTTTTTATCACAAGTAAATATGTAGCTGAGCGGAGAAAGGTATCTACTATCATCATAACGTCTATCTTTATTCTAGCAATCTGTAGTAGAATTAATAAGAGGCCATGTAGCACTAGACGATATTCGCTTCTTCGCCGATAACGAGGTGACACCTAGCCAGCTTAAGCATCTTGTTCAGGATCTGAACGGATTAGTATTTTCAAGAGCCAGGAGATCATCTATGTTTTTCGTATCGATTAGGTACGCTCTTCTGAGGTCCTTAAACGTATAGCCGTAATCAGCTATGAGACCTTTCGCTGACGGCCAAAAAGCGGATGGGACAAAAAGGTACCCGTATGTTAGAGAATCCCTTGGAAACATTGAGGATTTGGGTAAGAAATTTACGGTTAAAAATCAAGCCACAGTAGAAGGAAGCCCAACAGGCCTGTTATCTGAGGAGATGGCTAACCGAATTAGTAGAGAATTAC
>NZ_JAERVL010000051.1 GCF_016745835.1 Caldalkalibacillus salinus
GGAGATTACCGAAATAGAAAAGGGATAGTCGGAGAGATATTTGTAAGAAACGTTGCTGAGCGTGTAATGGGGTTAAATAGTGTCCTTAGAGAAATTAAAAGCAATGATATTATTGCTCATCTAGATGTTGTGGGCGATATAAATGTTAATAATATTATCTATTACTATTCATTGGTCCATTAAATAAGGAGGCTGTCTATGGAATATTCAGTGAGCAGCGCTTGTTATTATTCACAAAAGTCAGTTGGGGATATATTCCAATCTGTCCTACGATTAAAAGAACTGTTTATAAATGATACAGTAAATGTTGACCTTGGGAAATATGCAGACATTGAAAACGGGGGGTACTTTCCCGATACTATTACTAAATTTAAACTAAAAGATTTAAATCATCCTAGAGATTTTAATTTTTCTGATTTAGAGAATAATGACTTTTGTATGATTTATATAAATGGAAGTTTTCCATTGATCACTAATAGCAAACCAACACTATTAACGCATCACTTTAATATTAGATCTAATCAAACCACTTTATCAACCTTACCAGAACAAGGTATATATTTTGTACCAAATATAGGAACTAATAATGATGTTGAGCTATCTCAAGTTAAACTAACTCAGGAGAAGTTATTTAGTCAACTCCTAAAAGTCATTCTTATAACAGATTCCCATTGCTTAATTACTGAGAGGTCAGGGATCGAAATTGTTGATGAACTCGTTAATGGTGTTAATAGAGAATTTCAAAATAATGTTCTGTATACTGATGTTCCGCCAAAACACCACTGGTTTATATATCTTGAAGAAGGTGCAAAAACAGACTTTAACATTAACAAAAACATGAGATGCTTTAACTTTTATAAAGGAAAGCTATGGGTGAACCCTCATTTCTTCTTGGGAGATACACAGGCCATCATTGACAAAGTTAGTGACCCTAATTATAACTATCAGGTGGAATGGGTGGAATCTAAATAGTAACAAAACGCCTTAGAAAGGTGCAAACATGCTCTTCTAGGGCGTTTTTCTGATGTAATAAAAGTTTGATTGTTTTAAAAGAATATTCAGATAAGCAAGTCGTATTCACCTATATCTTCACAAACAACCACTATAATCCTCAAGTAGGAGATAAACTAATCAAAGAGTTTGCAGATAGAGGCTATCAAATCAACATTATTCATTGGCAAATCAAGTAAG
>NZ_JAERVL010000052.1 GCF_016745835.1 Caldalkalibacillus salinus
TGGGCTTACCCCTGTCAAGTAGACATTGTAAAAAAAGACTAAGCAGCCAGTGTGACTCTATATTCTATTGGAGCACACTGGTTGAGTCGTTTCTGAAACCTTTTAAAGTTATAGTAATAAACCGCATCTTCAATCACTTGTAATAGTTCTTGTTCTGTTTTACAATTTGAGGGATACAACATCTCTGTTTTAAAGTGGGAGAAAAACGATTCTACACAGGCATTATCAAGGCAGTTTCCTTTGCGAGAGTGGCTGCCAATTATGCCATATTCCTGTAGTCGTTGGTTGTATTTTTTGGACGTGTATTGGAAACCTTGATCCGAATGAAGGATGGTTCCATGCACGTTTTTTTTCTTTATCACTTCATCAATTGTATCCATGACTAGGTCTAAGTCGTTTCGATCTGAAACTTTCCATGAAATAACTTCGTTATTGAACAGATCCTGGACAACAGATAAATAGTAAAATCGACCATTGAAAGGCAGATAAGTAATATCTGTTACCAATACTTCATTTGGTTTTCGATTCTTAAACTCTCTATTTACAAGGTTCGGATATATATTTGATCCCTTTTTACCGAAGTAACGACGTTTCTTTCTTATAGTTGATTGGATTCCCATATCTTTCATCAATCGATAAACACGTTTATGATTAACGACTAACCCTTCTTTTTTTAAGGCTGTTGTTACACGTGGATATCCAAAAGCCTTCTCCTTTTGATGAATGGCCATAATATGATTCTTTATCAAATCATCTCTTGCTTTTCTTTCACAATACGCAACCTGATTATCTAACCATTTATAATACCCAGAGCGATGTACATTAGCGATTCCACAAAGCAGAATAAGAGGATAAGATCCCCTCATCTTATGTATGATCTGATACCTTATAGATACTTTTACTTCACCTCCCCATTTAGATTTGGATAACGCTTTTTTAAGTATTCAGCCTGTGCCTTATAATAGTCTCTCTCTTCTTCAATTGTATTAAATGTTGTTTTAGGTCTTCCTATTAAAGGATTTCCCTTAGCCGATCCTTTTCCACGATAATCATCAAAAGATTCTCCACTCTTAAACTTCCTAACCCATACTTTTAACTGAGTAGAACT
>NZ_JAERVL010000053.1 GCF_016745835.1 Caldalkalibacillus salinus
CCAGAAAGAAAATTACAAGCTATAAGTATAACGATATAACTGCAGTAGATTCCTTCCAACTTCAATACGATTCTTCGCATTTTGACTGTGTACTCATTGAAGGAAATTGTGCAAAAAAATTTGAGGGAATCATTAGATCCCAAACTTTATTTATAAGAATACATCAGGATAAAATTCATACACACACCATGCCAGAACAAGGCCAGTATGTCGTACCGTATTTAGAAACAGATGATGAGTTTATTAAAACGGAAGAAGTTATAGAATCGCAAGAGAAATATTTAGCCCAACAGCTACGAATGATCCAACTAACAGAAGCGAAGTGTCATGTAGTTCAACGTCCTCTCAGAGAGATTATTGAAGAAATAAAAGAGATTAAATTAGACCAGTTTGAAAATGATATCCTTCAGTCTTCCGTCCC
>NZ_JAERVL010000054.1 GCF_016745835.1 Caldalkalibacillus salinus
TTTAGCCCAACAGCTACGAATGATCCAACTAACAGAAGCGAAGTGTCATGTAGTTCAACGTCCTCTCAGAGAGATTATTGAAGAAATAAAAGAGATTAAATTAGACCAGTTTGAAAATGATATCCTTCAGTCTTCCGTCCCACCAAAATACCACTGGTTCGTATACTTAACAGAGGGTGTGGAAACAGCATTTGAGATACATGAAGATATGGTCGCCTACGATTTCCATCAAGGACAGCTCTGGGTCAACCCGAATCTGGTGGTGGGTGATGTCCAAGGTGT
>NZ_JAERVL010000056.1 GCF_016745835.1 Caldalkalibacillus salinus
ATGAATTAACCAACGCAAACTTAGGGAAACCTCCTGTCGCGGACCCAATAACAGGTTTGAATGCTCATCATATTGTTGCTGCAGGGGCTAAAAACGCTGATGCTGCTCTATCCAGAAAAATACTATCGCATTTTGGTATTGATGTTAATTTAGCTGCAAATGGTGTGTGGCTTCCAAAAAGGATATTCACACTACAACTTACCGGATTATAATGGAAATATGTTAGTTGTAGCTACTCATAACGGTGGTCATACAAAGAACTATTACGAGTATGTTTATAAACAACTCGAAAGGATGGACTTAAAACACGGCCATTTACCTTTATCACAGAAGCAATTAATAGCAGCAGATGTACTCCAAGGTATACGGGAGGATTTAATGAGGGGCAGATTATTTATTGGTCGTTATACTGAAAATTAGAAAGGATGTATATTTATGAAAGTTTATATTCTAAGTAAAAAACTTGAAGGTTATGATATGCTTGGAATAGTAAATCCAGATGAGGATACAAAACTTCTGCTTAGAGGATTTAGGGGACAGCCAATGCAAGAAAATTGGCATCCAGTAAAATTATATACACAGGAACAAGGGAAAAAATCTGACTATCCTGGTCATCCTAAACCAATTTTTAGTGAAAAAGCAGTGAACACGTTAATGGATTTACTAGA
>NZ_JAERVL010000057.1 GCF_016745835.1 Caldalkalibacillus salinus
AATTCTACCTACGAGACCGCCGCTGTGCCCGACGCCTTCCATTTCTCCAACAGCACCACTATTCTTAATCTCCGCACCGTTTTCAATGTAACCCGCAAGGCCGCCTACGTAGTTTTGGCCTTTAACACTGAAGTATTTTAAATTGATATTAAAAAGCTTACCAGAGATCACATAGCCAAATAAACCGACATAATCTTCTTCGGGACGATTCACTGTGAGACCTTTTATGGTATAGCCGTTTCCATCTAAGCTTCCTGTGAATGGTTCTTCCGCCGTACCAATAGGCTCCCAATTCCCATAATGAGACAAGTCTATATCCCCGTTTAATTTATAGTTTCCTGCTAGACTATTTCTCACGCTATTAAGTTCTTCCGGTGTTGATATCAATATTTCTTCTTCAGTGGAATGTATTTGTAATGTTTTCTCTTCTGTACTACTGGCAGTAAGTGATTTATTATCTTGGTTTTTTAACCGAGGGTACTGACTTTCATTCATAGCCCATACGTTTTCAAAATCCCAATAGGTGAAGGTGGATTGGGTTTGCATTTCTTCTGTTGTTTTTGGGCTAGCACCAGTGGTGCTCGTACTACCTGATGTTTCTTTATCGTAGAAGTTGTTAGAGTAGCTAGAACCAGAACC
>NZ_JAERVL010000058.1 GCF_016745835.1 Caldalkalibacillus salinus
TCGCATACGCTCATTCCTTCAGATTCGGGAAAACTTTGCTGAAAGGTAAATGCGCTGTCATCAAACTGTGGCTCAAACGTTTGAGCCCTCCCGGGCTATAATTCAAAGAAAAACAGCCAAAGAAGAACAATTGAACAGGCTCTTCTTTGGCTTGATCTTTAGCTTAAAGCTTAAGGCTTAACTTATTCTTCCCACTCCTGCTCGTAGCTGTACCCTGGGGCACTTACTCGATCAATCATACCTTGGACATTACCCACCACAATATTTGGGTTGACCCAGAGCTGTCCTTGATGGAAATTGTATGCGACCATATCTTCATGTAGTTCAAACGCTGTTTCCACTCCCTCTGTTAAGTACACGAACCAGTGATATTTTGGTGGAACAAGCGAATAAAGTACATTATTT
>NZ_JAERVL010000059.1 GCF_016745835.1 Caldalkalibacillus salinus
CACTTACTCGATCAATCATACCTTGGACATTACCCACCACAATATTTGGGTTGACCCAGAGCTGTCCTTGATGGAAATTGTATGCGACCATATCTTCATGTAGTTCAAACGCTGTTTCCACTCCCTCTGTTAAGTACACGAACCAGTGATATTTTGGTGGAACAAGCGAATAAAGTACATTATTTTCTAGCCCTTCTTTTGAATTAGATTTTACTTCGT
>NZ_JAERVL010000061.1 GCF_016745835.1 Caldalkalibacillus salinus
TAGCCCATCTTGAACGATAGATTTCACCAATTTCTTCGGCATTTAGGTCAAATCGATTGGTGATGATGCGAATATCGTTACCTTTAGAGTCTATCGTCTCGATGAGACGAAACACATTTTCTGTACGAGATTGAGTTGTTCCACAAACAACCATAGAATCGGATTTGATCGGGCTGCCTTCTGTCACTTGAAAGGTTTCAAGTGTACGAATGACTGCATTTTTCTTGAGACGAGAAGCAAAAAATATCCCTTTGTCAGAGAAACGATCAAATTTTTCGTAATCAACATATCCGCGATCAAACACATACATGGCTTCCTTGTCATCGACTAGGACTTCAAGTTGGTTACGGTCATGCTCCTGCGCATTCGTTATGGTCACTTTGTCTGGATAAACTTGTTGTTTGTCCATGAACACCAATCGGAGATGCAACTTGACACCAGACTTTGTTTTGCGAAATGTTGCCCACTTGTAGTGGGTTAAGTTAAGTGGAACGGTGCTAGAATCAATAATCTTCAAAGGCATTCCTTTCGGAATGCGGTGTTGTTTATGTCCTTGTATTGTCTGAACGAGATCAAGAAACAACTTTGCTAGCAGTGATGTATCTACTTCATT
>NZ_JAERVL010000062.1 GCF_016745835.1 Caldalkalibacillus salinus
GGATATTTCAAAAACGTTAATAAGACGGGTAGATCCTGCTCCCAAGAGGCAACCTCTCTCGGATATTTAGACCGCCATCTATCTTGAAATACATGAAACTGTTCTTCAGCTTGTGAGCGAGTGAAGGAGCGATAGATCGCCTTTAGATCTTCAGCTACTTGTTCTCTATCCTTTTTGCGTATACGGTTCAAGGTATTACGAACTTTGTGCACAACACAACGCTGGACATCCGCTTTAGGATAAATATTTTTAAAAGCTTCTTCGAGTCCAGGGAGTCCATCAAATACACCAAGTAAGACTTCCTTGAGTCCACGTTGATATAAGTCTTGAAGCATATCTTGCCAACCGAGAGCTGTTTCTTGACCTCCAACATAAAAGCCAAGAAGCTCACGATATCCTTCTTCGGTAACACCAATAGCAAAGTAAATGACTTCATTCGCTACAGTGTCACGTCGAAGTTTAACATACATACCGTCTAGGTATAGTACAGAATAGCGCTGTTTCA
>NZ_JAERVL010000064.1 GCF_016745835.1 Caldalkalibacillus salinus
AACAACTTTGCTAGCAGTGATGTATCTACTTCATTATTCTTCCGAGATAATTGTGAGGCACTAATGGAATCAAGCCCAAGCACACTTTGAAAGTCTTCGTCAAGCAAGCCATCGGAGATGGCACCCAAACTTTCTTTTCCATGCAGCTGAGCATGAAGTAGAAGGAGGAGATAAGCTTTCGTTGTCAGCTTTTTCACATATTTGTCTTGCTGCAGTTCATCAACTTTTTCTTGAAAATGTAACATATTAATGGGATCTACCCATTTACCAAATGATGAAATTAAGGTATTCTTGTCCATAGGCTTATCCTTTGCTTTGGATTTGGACAGGAAACCACCTGTACATCCATTGTAAAGGATTTTTTAGTTTAATAAGAAAGAAAATCTGAACATTTTTTGTATTATGAATGTTCAAACTTAATTAATGCAATGCTAGTGA
>NZ_JAERVL010000065.1 GCF_016745835.1 Caldalkalibacillus salinus
TGAGTGTGTTGAGGTTAAGCCCTCGACCGATTAGTATTCGTCAGCTTCACGTGTCACCACGCTTCCACCTCGAACCTATCTACCTCATCATCTATAAGGGGTCTTACTACCTTGACGGTATGGGAAATCTCATCTCGAGGGGGGCTTCACGCTTAGATGCTTTCAGCGCTTATCCCTTCCACACTTAGCTACCCAGCTATGCTCCTGGCGGAACAACTGGTACACCAGCGGTGTGTCCATCCCGGTCCTCTCGTACTAAGGACAGCTCCTCTCAAATTTCCTGCGCCCGCGACAGATAGGGACCGAACTGTCTCACGACGTTCTGAACCCAGCTCGCGTACCGCTTTAATGGGCGAACAGCCCAACCCTTGGGACCTACTTCAGCCCCAGGATGCGATGAGCCGACATCGAGGTGCC
>NZ_JAERVL010000066.1 GCF_016745835.1 Caldalkalibacillus salinus
GCGTGCAAGGCAGGCGCTCTCCCAGCTGAGCTATGGCCCCACAATGGTCGGGAAGACAGGATTTGAACCTGCGACCCCCTGGTCCCAAACCAGGTGCTCTACCAAGCTGAGCCACTTCCCGATATGGCGTGCCCTGGAAGATTCGAACTCCCGACCTTTTGATTCGTAGTCAAACGCTCTATCCAGCTGAGCTAAGGGCACGTGCGTTATAATTAATGGTGCCGAGGGCCGGACTTGAACCGGCACGGTTGTCACCAACCGCAGGATTTTAAGTCCTGTGTGTCTGCCAATTCCACCACCCCGGCACAATTGGAGCGGAAAACGGGGTTCGAACCCGCGACCTTCGCCTTGGCAAGGCGACGCTCTACCGCTGAGCTATTTCCGCTTATTAT
>NZ_JAERVL010000067.1 GCF_016745835.1 Caldalkalibacillus salinus
AATATATAAACCCGGAGCTAAAAGAAGAATCTAGAAAAAAATTACAAAGTATAGTTATGACGATATAACCTCAGTAGATTCTTTTGAATTGCATTATGATCCCTCGCATTTCGATTGTGCAATTATACGTGGGAATTTTGCCAAGCGGTTTCAAGGTAAGATATTAAAAAACACCTTATTTTTTAATATACATCAGGATAGTATTACTAACTGGACGATGCCAGAACAAGGTGAAGATTTTGTACCGTTTTTGAAAATGGTGAGTGAGGATATAAAAAAAGAAGAAGTGATCGAATCACAAGAGAAATTTTTAGCTCAACAGCTCAGAATGATTCAATTAACTGAAGCGAAGTGTCATATTGCTCAGCGTTCTGTAGGAGATATTATAG
>NZ_JAERVL010000068.1 GCF_016745835.1 Caldalkalibacillus salinus
ATGGATGGGCTAAGATCAGCGTTGCAACAGGACGTTGCGCTGTTAGCTGATATCCTTTCATCGACGTTATCACAGGACGTGATGGTTTTAGCCGATGTTCCTTTTAGTTAGCAGCTAAAATCGGTGTCACAACAATGCGTTGCCTCATTAGCTGACACACAAGAAATATTATAACATGATCAATTTGTTTAAGTCAACAATTGTTTTAATAAATTGTCTTACTTATGCTCTATTAATTTTGTACGCCCTCTTAACGACGGCAAAAATTATCATAACAAATCAATGAAACCATGTCAATCACTTTCTTGATTTATTTTTGAAGTAAACAAATAAGGAAAATAAAATAGACACCCTTTCGGTGTCTATTTTACCCTGCCTGGCA
>NZ_JAERVL010000069.1 GCF_016745835.1 Caldalkalibacillus salinus
AATATATAAACCCGGAGCTAAAAGAAGAATCTAGAAAAAAAATTACAAAGTATAGCTATGACGATATTACCTCTGTAGATTCTTTTGAATTGCATTATGATCCCTCGCATTTCTATTGTGCATTTATCGATGGAAATTTTGCCAAGCGGTCCCAAGGTAAGATATTAAAAAACACCTTATTTTTTGATATACACCGGGATAGTATTACTAACTCGACGATGCCAGAGCATGGAGAGTGTTTTGTTCCGGGTTTGGAAATGGTGAGTGAGGATATAAAAACAGAAGAAGTCATCGAATCCCAAGAGAAATTATTAGCTCAACAGCTACGAATGATCCAACTAACAGGAGCCAA
>NZ_JAERVL010000070.1 GCF_016745835.1 Caldalkalibacillus salinus
TACCGTCAAGAATTTTGTGTAAGCCCGTAGGGCTATCCTTCAGAATGAAATATATTTGAACCTTCATCATCCTAAAAACGACATAATAATGAAAAAAGGTTCAGTCAAGGGCACCGAATGGTGGGCGAAGCCGAATCCTTGACGGGTTCTTTTTCATTATTACCATCTAATATGGATGATGAAGTTAGTCACCATAACGTTCTACAAACATGTCTTGTAAAGCACTGAAGGCAGAAGCAAAGCCTCTTAGTTTACGTTCTGACCATGTGTCATTTAAGTTTTGGACAGTCAGATAAACAATCTTTTCAGCTGCTTTAATGTC